>CAKRHL010000066.1 GCA_934338765.1 uncultured Lachnospiraceae bacterium
GGAGCTTGTGACATTGCTGGAACAGGAACAGGATCTGATGGTTCTTTTGACGATCTCTACATTAAACTGGAGGAAAATGGAAGCGGAGGTGGAGCCGCGGAGTCTGGTTGGTCAGATTACCGACAGGATTGTTTTAGAGCCGTTTCGTTTTTTAGAGATGGTAAAATATTTTCAGGGTCTTTCCATGGTAGAAGTGATCCAGATATATGCATTGCTGGGCGGTGTTCCGGGATACCTGAAATACTGGGATGTCAGCAGATCAGTACAGCAGAATGTGATCGATCTGCTGATTGACGAAGACGGACCGCTGCGAGGTGAGGCAGAACGCTATCTTCATTCGGAGCTCAGGGAGCTGTCTTTGTATAATACGGTGCTCTGTTCGATGCAGGAGGGAGTTGTCCGGCTGAATGATATTCATGAGAGGACGGGCTTTGGACGTGCAAAGATCAGTGTCTATATGAAAAATCTGAAGCAGCTCGGTGTCGTGGATAAGTGTAAAACATTTCCGCTCAGGTGTCAGGATCGTGAGAAAAAAGGAATGTACGAGATCACAGATGCATTGGTGCATTTCTGGGCTCATTTTCTTCTTCCCAATCAGACCCTGCTCAATATATTGTCACCGGATCAGTTTTATGAAAAGGTTGTAGAAAAGGATCTGGAGGCATATACGGAGGTTTATTTTGAACGTATGTGTGTACGATATCTGGGACTCATGAAAGAATACAAAAATGCTGCTCCGCTCAGCGGAAGGCATGGAGCATGGTATGGGGATAAAGGAAAGATTCCCATGATCATAGAAGACAAGGAAGAACATCTTTTACTGATGTATGCAAAATGGAGCAGGGAACCGTTTACCAGAAAGGATCTGGAAAGGAAGCTCCGTTATCTGGTGAGCAGTGATATCAATCCGGACCAGTATTATATTTTCTCAAAGTCCGGCTTTGATGCAGAGCTGATCCAAAAGGCACAGCGTGTGAAAAATATGCATCTGGTAGATTTTTCCAATATAAAATTTGCAAAATAAAGGGGTTGCTAACATGTATCGTTTAACATCAAATCTTGTAATTTACAGAAATTTTGGAGAGGATCAGGATATATTATATTCTTTGGCAGACATCTGCAAAAAGTTTTACTCCGGAGAATATGTAAAGGAAAGTCTGATCACAGAAATTTATACACAGGTTAACCGCCTGCTGGACATTTCGACGCGTTATGGCTTTGACAAGAATTTATGGCATAATTATCTTGCATTTTTGCTTGCCATGAATGAAAATCCGTTTTCCATGGTTTCCGAAAAGGTGGGGGCCAATGACGGGTCTGTCAATATATTTGCCCGCAATGATTTTCATATCTTCAAGGAGCTGTTTGACTATGATTTCAGTCCCATTGAGAAGGAGCTGGGGATATCCTGCTTTTCTACGATATTGGACTACAGAGCGATCGTGAAGAGTGAGCAGATCTATAACAAAAGTGTCAGTGAAAAGGTTCAGGAGCTCAGCAGCCGGATCGAAAAGGCATCCGGCGAGGAAGAGCTGTACCATGTGGTAACGGAGTTTTACAAGAAATATGGTGTAGGCAAGTTCGGACTGAACAAGGCATTTCGTATCAGCAATGACCGGGAGTATGGTCTTTTAAGTCCTATCACCACCACAGGAGATATGATGCTGGATGATCTGATCGGTTATGAACAGCAGAAACAGAAGCTGATCGAAAATACAGAGGCGTTTGTGGCAGGCAGAAAGGCAAATAATGTTTTGCTGTTTGGTGATGCCGGCACCGGCAAATCCACAAGTGTAAAGGCTATCCTGAATCAGTATTACAGCAGGGGACTTCGTATGATCGAGGTGTATAAGCATCAGTTTAAGGATCTGTCCTCTGTGATCGCCCAGATCAAGAATAGAAATTACCGGTTTATCATATATATGGATGACCTGTCCTTTGAGGAGTTTGAGATTGAATACAAATATCTTAAGGCAGTGATCGAGGGAGGACTGGAGACAAAGCCGGACAACATCCTGATCTATGCTACGTCCAACAGACGTCATCTGATCCGTGAGACATGGAGTGACAGATCGGATATGTCACAGGATGAGCTTCATCGTTCCGATACGATGCAGGAGAAATTGTCTCTGGTGGCAAGATTTGGTGTCACGATCGGCTATTACAGACCGTCTCAGCAGGAATATTTTGATATTGTGCTGCAGCTGGCAAAGCGTTATCCGGAGATTACCCTGAGTGATGAGGAGTTAAAGCTCAAGGCCAATCAGTGGGAGCTCAGCCATGGGGGGATTTCAGGAAGAACAGCACAGCAGTTTATCAATCATCTGGCAGGGATGCCTGCAGACGATTAGAAAAGGAGGAAACAGTTATGCAGAAAATTCATAAGAGATCAATATGGTTAAGAAGCCTTGTTCTGGCTGTTGTGTTTGCGGCGGGGGTGTTTATGAATGCTTCCGGTGCAGCTGCGGCAACCGGCGATTGGGATGGCGCACAAAAGGCTGTGCTTAACGCATACAAGAAATATCAGACCAGTGTCGACGTAAGTTCTTATAATCTCAATTATGCTACAGAATATGACAATCTCAAGAGCATGATGAGCACGGTGGTTAGTGAAACGCCATATCTGTTTTATGCAGGAACCCGCTTTTCGGTATCCAGAAATACATCTACCAATCAGATCGTAAAGATTACATTGGGATATGCCGATGCGTATAAAAAAACAGATGGCAGCATCCGCAAGGCAAAGATCAAAAAGACGAGACGACAGCTTGATAATGCGGTCAATAAGGCTCTTTTGAACGTGGAACCGTCCATGAGCCAGGTGGAAAAGGCAATGGTGCTTCACGACTATCTTGTCAGTACGACAGCATACACCAGTGATTCCGGCAATGCTTTCCGATTGACAGAGGTTGGCACATTTTTAAAGCATAAAGCCAATTGTGAAGGATATTCCAGAGCATACGCGATCCTGATGCAGAAGGTTGGCATTCCGGTGAAGTTTGTTTCATCCGAAAAAATGGTACATATGTGGAATGAGATCAAGATCGGGAAGAAATGGTATCATGTGGATGTAACCTGGGATGATCCGATGGATTCCCGTGATAAAACGGATCAGTATGGCAGAGTAAGCCATCAGAATTTTTTGTGCAGTGCGGCAAAGATGCAGAAGACAAAGCATTACGATTTTAGCACCGGTGATGCCACCGGCACCAAATATGATAACCGTTACTGGCAGAATGTAAACAGCAGCTTTTATTATAACAATGGAAAATGGTTATATATGACCAAGGATGGGATTACAGAGAGAGACAGTCTCGACAAGGGAAAGGCAGCAGTTTTATATAATGTTTCCGGGGATAATCTTGTTCAATATGATGCGGACAGATATTATTTTATCGCATTCAACAGCATTTATCTGTATTCCCGCAAAACAAATGAGGCCAAAGCCGTATGGAAGACGACAGATCTGTATTCCGCAAACTGTACGCTGGATCAGATCAAGGTTGAAAACAATAAATTATATTATCGTGTTTATGACAATGGAAAGCATATTTCCAACAAGATCACTCCAAATGAGGATGGCACATTATGAAACAGGTAGGGATCGTTGTCTGCAATTACAATAAAAAAGATGATGTACTTGCGTGTATTCAAAGTATTCTGGAATCAAAATTCCGGGATTATGATATCTATGTTGTTGACAATGCATCTACAGATGGATCCCCGGAGGCAATCCGTAAAACATATGGGACGCAGGTTGCATTACTTGTCAATCAGGAGAATCTGGGGGGCTCCGGTGGATTTAATACGGGACTGAGAGTGGCATTTGAAAAAGGATATCCCTATTTGATGTGTATTGACAATGATGCTCTTTTGGATGAAAATGCCATAGGAAATCTGTTTTCGTTTTTACAGGAGCACGAAGAGGCTGGGATCGCTGCAGCAAAGATATATCATAAAGAGGCTCCGGATTATGTCCAGCAGTTTGGACAGAGGATCGATTTTGAGCATTTTTGTACCGAGGTGCCATATCTCAATGCGTATGAAGATGGAGGCATGCCGGAGTTTGTTTATACAGATGCTGTGGCAGCCTGCGCTCTGATGATACGCCGGAGTGTGATCAAGACGATCGGCTTTATGCCGGAGGATAATTTTCTATACTGGGACGACACGGAGTGGTGTTATCTGTGTGGCAAAGCAGGATGGAAGGTGGCTTCTGTAGGCAGTGCCATGGCGCTCCATGCCATGGGAGCCAGGAAGGAGCGGGAGAATACATTTCCCACTTATTATGCATGGAGAAACTGGATCCGGTTTTTTATGAAATATACTGTTCCGGAAAAATGGGAAAAGATGACAGAAACCTTTTTGGACAGCATGTTTGAGATTGTCTATGAAGGGATCCATAAGGGAGAAAGAAACAGGACACGTACCGTGATGATGGCTTATGATGATGCCATACATGGTGTGACGGGAAAGGCAGGAGAGAACAGGATCTTTTCTCTGGATGCGTCAGATAAGCCATGGAGAGAACTGTTTTCAGGAGCCGGAGAGTATATTATCAATCCCGGAAAATATCCTGCAACAGCACAGTCGGTTAAGGAGAGAGCCCAAAGCATGGGATATCAGATCAAATGGCTTGAGCCGGATGAGGAAAATATTTCTGCAAGGGAGATCGTGATCTGTGAGAATATATTTGAGATAGAGGATCTGAGCCTGAAAAAAATTTATATTGATGTGGAAGACTGTATCCTTGCGACAGAGGAGGATGCTCTGGATGTGATCAATTATAATTACAGCCGCAGAAGCTTTGTAGAAGCGAACAAGCCTGTATTTTTGCAAAGATTAAAAGAACAAAGATCAACACCGCCTGCAATGCAGGATCAGTATGATGGAATTTAATACAATACACAGAAAGGAAAGATCAATTATGAAAAAGAAAGTATTTTCTATTTTAGCAGACAACACATCCGGTGTGCTGAGCCGTGTATCCGGACTGTTTAACCGCCGTGGCTTTAATATCGACAGCTTTACGGCAGGGGAGACGGAGGATCCCACGATCTCCCGTATGACCATTGTGGCAAACGGGGATGATATCAGTCTGGATCAGATCCAGAAGCAGTTAGCAAAGCTGGAGGATGTCCGTGAGGTAAAGGAGTTGAAGGTGGGACAGTCCATCTGCAGAGAACTTGTACTGATCACGGTTGGTGTGACTCCGGAGGACAGAACCGGTCTGATCTGTCTGGTCAATGCCTTTCATCATGCCAATATTGTGGATATTGAGAAGGATTCCATTATGATCGAGATGACGGAAAACCATGAAAAGATCAATGCATTTATCGGTCTGCTGGATGGTTATGAGATCAAAGAAATGGTACGTACCGGTATCGCAGGTTTGACAAGAGGAGCAATGTAGTGATAGCTTGATCTGCGCGGGAAGTATTTGCGAAAGAAAATGGCGGATGGAGAATATCGGGTTTATATCATATAAGGAGAGGGACTTCGACAGGAAGGGACAGAGAGACAATGAAAACCCAGGGAGAGAATTTATCGCAGCGGACAGCTGATACGCTGCGGCAGATGATATTAGAGGAGAAAGTATACACATTTGGAGAAAAGCTTCCCAATGAAAACGAGCTGTCTGACAAGCTTGGCATCAGCCGGACAACGCTGCGTGAGGCGATCCGCACACTGGTATCTGAAGGGATTCTGGTGGTACAGCGTGGAAAGGGAACCTTTGTGGCAGAGCAGGCAGACCGGCTGGCGGACAGCAGGATCAGCATGAAGAGTTTCTCTGATATGCAGGTAACACTCCGGGATCTTTACGAGACAAGAATGATATTTGAACCGGAGGCAGCTGCATTGGCATGCCGCAGGGCGACGGATGAGGAGATCGCACATATTCTTGCGCTGGGACAGGAATGTCAGAGACATCTGGAGGAGAATCCGACAGGGAAGGAACGGATTGAGTCGGAGAGTGCTTTTCACGGGGCAATACTGAAGGCTTCCCACAACGAGTTTATCAGCCGGTTTATGCCGATGCTGGCGGAGACCATAGAAAAGACCTTTGCTCTGGATTTTAATCTGGATGTGATCGCAGAGGATGCCTATAAGGATCATATACTGATCATGAATTTTCTGGAGAAGCGGGATGCCGAGGGTATCAAAAGTGCAGTGACCATACATCTGCATCATGCGTTCCTCACAGAGCAGTTAAACTGGCAATAGATAAAGGACCGATCCCCTGACAGAAGTTTTCTGCCGGGGGATCTTAATATTTATAAAAAAATTTCAATAAATTTTAAAGAATATATTGACAAGAGGAAAAAATAGTCTTAAAATCAATGTCATACAAGTTGGACGAGTTGTATGACAAGTTTATCAAAACAATTTATTTTAGGAGGAAATGTAAAATGGCAGAAGCAAGAATTTTTTATCAGGACGACTGTAATTTAGATCTTTTGAGCGGAAAGAAGATTGCCATCATCGGTTACGGCAGTCAGGGACATGCTCACGCACTGAACTTAAAGGAGTCAGGATGCGATGTTATCATCGGTCTGTATGAGGGCTCTAAGTCATGGGCTAAGGCTGAGAAGCAGGGATTCAAGGTATACACAACAGCAGAGGCTGCTAAGATGGCTGATATCATCATGATCCTCATCAACGATGAGAAGCAGGCTGATATGTACAAGAAAGACATCGAGCCAAACCTTGAGGCAGGTAACATGCTGATGTTTGCTCATGGTTTCAATATTCACTTCGGATGTATTGTACCACCTGCAGATGTAGATGTTACAATGATCGCACCAAAGGCACCGGGTCACACAGTACGTTCTGAGTATCAGGCAGGTAAGGGTACTCCTTGTCTTGTTGCTGTAGAGCAGGATGCTACCGGTAAGGCACTTGACCTTGCACTTGCATATGCACTTGGTATTGGTGGAGCAAGAGCCGGTGTTCTGGAGACTACATTCCGTACAGAGACAGAGACAGACCTCTTCGGTGAGCAGGCAGTACTTTGCGGTGGTGTTTGTGCATTAATGCAGGCTGGTTTCGAGACACTCTGCGAGGCTGGTTATGATCCAAGAAATGCATACTTTGAGTGTATCCATGAGATGAAGCTGATCGTAGATCTGATCTATCAGTCAGGTTTCGAGGGTATGAGATATTCTATCTCCAACACTGCTGAGTACGGTGATTACATCACAGGTCCTAAGATCATCACAGAGGATACCAAGAAGGCTATGAAGAAAGTTCTTGATGATATCCAGGATGGTTCTTTCGCAAAAGAGTTCCTGCTTGATATGTCTGATGCAGGTCGTCAGGTTCACTTCAAGGCTATGAGAAAGCTTCACGCTGAGCATCCTTCAGAGAAGGTTGGTAAAGAGATCCGTAAGCTGTATAGCTGGAACAACGAGAGCGACAAGCTGATCAACAACTAATCAGATTGCTTTTGATAAAACGTACATAATATCACGGCGGAGAAAGAGCTGTATACAGTTTTTTCTCCGCTGTTTTTTGTTTATAAATTCTTTTGTTTTCAGTGATTGACGGAAATAGACTATCTGCTATAATAAATATAAGTATTCAGAATTTACATAATCTATAATAAGGAGAGACAATATGGGTGCTTTGATCGGAGGAATTATATTACTTGTTGTAATCGTAGTAGCAGTTGTTGTAGGGGCAGTTACGGCTATTGTAGCGGCAGCCAAGGATACATTAAAGGATGAATGATCATTGAGTTTTTAAGGAGGAAGATATGGTTCAGGTTGGAGATGTTTCTATTGGAAGTGGGAAACCGAAGATTTGTGCATCGATCACAGAAACGGACCGGAAATCGATTATTGCTGCAGCAGATATTCTGTTGCAAAAAAGAGTGGATATTATAGAGTGGCGCATAGATTATTACAGAGAAGCAGGACATTGGGATATGGTTCTGGAGACATTGCAGCGGTTAAAGATGTCTTTGTATGGCAGACCGCTTCTGGTGACCTTCCGCACCAAGGAGGAGGGAGGCTGTCAGGAGATTGAGACCGATGCTTATCGGGAGCTTCTGGATCATATTGCCCAGAGTGGTCTGGCAGATATGATCGATGTGGAGATCTTTAAAGATCTTTCTTATGAGGAGCTTGCCGGGGACAGGACACCGGAGGTACAGGAGCGATTTCAAGATCTGAAACAGTGGATTGAAATGCTTCGTCAGAAAGTGGTTGTCGTGGGATCTTATCATAACTTTGACAGGACACCGGAGGATACAGAGCTTGCCGGGAGAATGAGGATCATTGATGAAAGTGGTGTAGATATTCCCAAGATGGCTGTGATGCCGGCTGACCGCATGGATGTTATGAGGCTGATGATGTTTACCCTGCAGATGACAGAGCAGATCAACAAACCGCTGATCACCATATCCATGAGCCGGATCGGCAGTATCAGCCGGGTTTCCGGAGAAGCCTTTGGCTCAGCCGTGACCTTTGGCAGCATTGGTCAGGAGAGCGCTCCGGGGCAGCTTCCTGTCAATAAGCTGGAGGAGATTCTTGATATGATCCATCAGAATTATCAATAGCGGTCAGGGAGACATCAGAGAAAATCGTGGACACGACAGGAGGGGCATTGTGCATCATTTAGAGGAACATATATTTTTGATCGGTTTTATGGGAGTCGGGAAGAGTACCGTTGCCCGCATGCTCAGCAGGCAGCTTGGAGTGAAGGAGTATGATACCGACCGGATGATCGTTGCCAGAGATGGTAGAGAGATATCGCAGATTTTTGCGGAGGATGGAGAACTGGCTTTTCGAAAAATGGAGACCGATCTGCTGGAGGATCTGAAGGGGTATCCGCCTTCTGTTATTGCCTGTGGAGGCGGCGTTGCCATGCGTACGGAAAATGTGGAGTGCATGAAGCGGCAGGGGAAGATCCTTTTATTGACGGCATCTCCGGAGACCATTTATGAGCATGTGAAGGACAGCACCAACCGTCCATTGTTAAAGGGCAGGATGAATGTTGCAGGGATCACAGAGCTAATGGCAAAGAGAGAGCCAAAGTATATGGAAGCAGCTGACATTTGCATGCTGACAGATGATATGTCACCACGGATGGTTGTAGACAAGATCGTGGAGATCATAAAAAATGGTACGCCGGTTAGTCTGGACACGCAGAAATGATGGTTGAAAACAGGGATAGATTTCCGGAAAGGAGATGATCCGGGTTATAAAATCTCTGTCTTCGCGGAAAAACACTTGAAAAATACAGGAGTTTCCTGTAAAATATTTATAGGATTGTGCGGTTCTTGACCGCCACTACATGAAGGAGGATTTTAAGATGGTATCAGCAGGTGATTTTAGAAATGGACTTACGATCGAAGTAGAAGGCAATGTCTTCCAGGTTATTGAGTTCCAGCATGTAAAGCCGGGAAAAGGTGCAGCCTTTGTCCGTACAAAGCTTAAAAATATCAAGAGTGGCGGTGTGGTAGAGCGTACATTCCGTCCAACAGAGAAGTGTCCTCAGGCACACATTGATCGTGCTGAGATGCAGTATCTGTACAGTGATGATATGTTCCATTTTATGAACACAGAGACATATGATCAGATTGATATGACTGCAGATCAGGTAGGAGATGCATTGAAGTTTGTCAAGGAGAACGACATGGTTCAGATGCTTTCTCACAACGGAGAGGTATTTGCTATTGAGCCACCAAACTTTGTAGAGCTTGAGATCACAGAGACAGAGCCTGGATTTAAGGGCGATACGGCAACAGGTGCCAGCAAGCCGGCTACTGTTGAGACAGGTGCTGTTGTACAGGTTCCGCTGTTCGTTGAGACCGGCGACAGAATCAGTATTGACACACGTACCGGTGAGTACATGAAGAGAGTTTAATTTCATAACGTAAATAAAAGGGCGTGGTTCCAAGGAAACCTAGTGTTTCCATGGGATCACGCCCTTTGTGCATGTTGCTGCAAAGGGAACAAAAATGCTTTTAAGAATTTTTCTCACGTAACCTTGTTGCATCTTCGGCTTTGGCATGCTATGATAAATCGGAAGTTAGAAATAACTAACACAAGATATAAACGGCTAACTATGCCAGACATATTTATTTCTATTATGGGTATCATAGTAGGAGGCTGGAGAAAGGAAGGTTTATCAAGGATGGCTAAAGTCAAGATCATTTATTGGA
>CAKRHL010000067.1 GCA_934338765.1 uncultured Lachnospiraceae bacterium
CCTTTACTTTACGGTGGTGCCCAGGAGCAGAGCAGGAGAGCAGGAACCGAGAATGTTGCCGGTATCGTTGGTATGGGAAAAGCTGCTCAGCTCTCTCTGGAGCACATGGATGAATATGCCCTGCAGGAGTCTGTACTCCGGGATCATCTAATGCACCGTATCCTTTCCGAAATCCCTATGACCCGATTGAACGGAAACAGCAAAAAACGCCTTCCGGGCAATTTAAATGTAAGCTTTCAGGGAATTGACGGAGCCACGCTGATCGCTATGCTGGAAACAAAGGATATTTATGTATCCGGCGGTTCTGCCTGTTCTTCTGCCGATCAGGCTCCTTCCCATGTACTGCATGCCATCGGACTCCCTGATGATATGGCTCTTGGTGCACTGCGTATAACCGTAGGCCATGAAAATACCATGGAAGAGATCAATGAAACCTTTGAAAATATCCGTTCCTTCGTGCAGGAGCTTCGGCAGATTTCATAAAAAAGACAAAACCAGCGTTTTGCCCTCCAGGAATTGCTTTCTATATAGATGTTTAAAGGGGGATCATTTCCGGCCGGCGTCCCCGGAACTCCGTGTAATACCGAAAACCGCATTTTCGCAAAAGCTCCGGAATCCCCTCAAAAGCGTATGCCAGATGCTTCGTTTCATGGGCATCAGAACCAACGGTAATGATCTCTCCCCCAAGCTCCCGGTAGCGTTTCAGCACCTTTTCCTGAGGATTTGTATGACCAAGGCCATATTTGATCCCGGCGGTATTGACCTCTATGCCTTTGCCTTTTGACAGAAGGAGATGAAGGATCTCGTCGATCATATCGGACGAGTCCCGGAAGCACCGCTCCATATATGCCTCGTCAATGATCCCCTGCGCCCTGTTTTTCTGCTGTGTCGGGGTATAACGGATAATATAATCAATATGGCCGTACACATCAAACTCCGTATCCGTCCTGATATTTTCCATGGTGATCTCGTAATATCTGCGGATCCCTTCTTTTTCGGAAAACTGTTTCCAGAAGGACGGATAATACGGATCTACATTATCCACTAAATGGGTCGAACCTATTACAAAATCGAAAGGATGGGCATGGATCAGCTCATTGCACCGTTTGGACAGATACGGTTTCAGTCCAAGCTCCACGCCCCGGCGGATCCCAAACTGCGGATATTTTCCCTGTAGATAGGAGAGCATCTCAAAATAAGGCTCCATCTCAAACAAAAACTCCACACCATTTCCGGTATCCGGAAAATCGTAATCAATATGATCCGTAAAACAGATCGAATCCAGCCCCAGCTTAATCCCCCGCCGGACCATTGCCTCCATCGGAGTATCACTATCGGTAGAAAATGATGTGTGTACATGGTTATCAGAACGTATCATAATAATTTTCCATTCCTTTCTCGGTCCATAAACCATCGGTTGCACGGGCAACAATTTATAAATATTTTATCTCTAATCCTCTACTTCCTTAAGACCGGAAATGTCCGGAACGATAGTCATGGAATAATTGGTGTAATATACGACAAAGCCCGGCTTGCTTCCGTTTGGCTTTTTGATGTGTTTTCTCTGAATATAATCAATCTCAGCTTTTGCCTGATCCTTCGCCTTGGAATACCAGCCAGCCAGAGCTGCTGCCTCCTCAAAGGTTTTGTCCGGCAGTTCCTTTCCCTCGGTCTTTACGATCACATGGGAGCCGGCCGTCCCTTTGGCATGAAACCACCAGTCACCGCCATTGGCAAAGTGGAAGGTGAGTTCATCATTCTGGTAATTATTTCTGCCCACGTACATATGAAATCCATCAGAGGAAATATAATGAAACGGCTTGCTCTTGACCTTGACACGCCCCCTGTTGCTGCGAGGCTGTGCATGCTTCTTCACATAACCGCACTCGGAAAGCTCCTGACGGATCAATGCCAGATCCTCCTCCTGGCGGGCAATATCCAGTGCATTGCTCACCGACTCCAGATGTTCAATTTCCTGTCTCGTTTCCTCCAACTGAACCGTCAATGCCTCGAAGGTTCTTTTTAACTTGGCATATTTATCAAAGTACCGCTTGGCATTTTCCATGGCAGATTTCGTCTCGTCCAGCGGGATCCTGATCTCCTTGCCCTCATCATAATAGTTCTCACAGGTAAAACTTTTCTCTCCGCCCGCCAGACTATAGCCATAGGTTGTTAAAAGGTCACCATATACCTTATATTTATCACGCTTTTTCGTATCACGGAGCTGTTTTTCCTGAAGCTCGTATTTCTTGCGGCAGCGTTCCAGTGCGGTATTGGTGACACGGCGAAGCTCAAAGGATTTCTGATGGATCCGGGAATACAGTTCCTTCTGTGCATAAAAATCATACAACAGACGGCTGATGCTGTCATAGGAAATACTCCGGCAGGTCTCGTCCCTCTCATAGGAGGTCAGAGGAAATGCCGCAAACTCTACCGGCTCCTGTCCACGTTTGATCAGCGTCGGAGCGAAGGAGTGGGAGAGTAACTCCTCCCGGAGACGCTCAAAATTGCGGAACAGATGAAGCCGCTCCATATCCGAAAACTCACTGGTAGAGGTGGCATCCTGCAGACTCGCCCGGTATAAAAGTTCATTGGCCATAACAGGACTGAAGCCGGTCAGAGAGGTATACAGTGCCTTTGCCGGCGGCATGGGCTTTGTCAGTATTTTTTCCGTAAACTCCTCACAGTTTACCGTAAAGGGATCCAGTTTTTCCTGTGTATTAGGGATAAAATATGTTCTGCCCGGCAGCACCTCACGCACAGAGCTGACAAGAGCTGAGACCCGTTTGATGCTGTCAATGATCACATCGTCCTCCTGACAGAAAATGATATTGCTGTGCTTTCCCATAAGTTCAATATATAATTTCTTGTGACACAGATCCCCCATCTCATTCAGATGCTCCAGTTCAAAGCAAAGCACACGCTCCAGACCCATTTGCCGGACAGAGAGGATCCTGCTGTTGGACAGATGCTTCCTGAGAACCATACAAAAGGTCGGTGCCGTCATAGGAGAGTTCTTGGTCTCCTCCGTTTCATAGATCAGTGGAAGACTTGGATTTACCGAAAGCACCAGCTTTTTCTGGCTGCGGACAGTCCTTCCTTCCTCACCGGCTCTGCTCTGCTTGATCGTCAGAAGCAGCTCGTCCTTCTCCGGCTGTGCGATCTTGGCAATACGGCCTCCCGCCAGATCACGCTCCAGTTCATATACGATATTTGCAATTACCATTCCATCTAATGCCATGATCTCATCGTCCCCCTTATTACATTTTCTCTTGCTCCATTTTATATGTACCACTCTCCTTTTGCAACAGTTGCCAAAAAAAAGTTAATATGGTACATTATCTATCAGAAGAAATGAACGACGAAATATCGTCATGGAAATGAGGAAGAAAAGTTGCTTCGCTTTGTATACGTGTTGATCAGAAATTTACATAGAGCCTGGATGATTCCCCAGGCAGGCTATTATGCCGCAAGAGACCGGAAATATTCCGAGGAGTTCCGGTATCAATATGATCTGAAAATGATCCACCTGATGATGAAGACCGCGCGGATCTCCACCTCTGTGTATGGCCGGGAGAATCTGCCGTCTCATGGTGGCTATGTCATGTTTCCCAATCATCAGGGCAAGTACGACGCTTTGGGGATCATGTACGGTCATCCTTTACCCTGTTCCATCGTGATGGATGATGCCAGATCCCATATGCCGTTGGTCAGTCAGTTTATTGATCTGGTGAAGGGCAAGCGCATCAAGCTCCACGATATCCGGCAGGCTGCCAGGATCATTCAGGAGGTTTCCGTAGAAACGGCACAAGGGCGGAAGTTCATTATCTTTCCGGCAGGAGGGTATAAGCACCGCAATGGCAATCATGTGGATCCTTTTAAACCCGGTGCCTTCAAAAGTGCCATGAAGTCAAAGGTTCCCATTGTCCCGGTGGCTCTGGTGGATTCCTGGAAAGTATATGACCTCAATTCTCTGCGCCGGGTTCGCACACAGATTTATTTTCTGAAACCTCTCTATTATGAGGATTACAAGGATCTAAAGTCTGTGGAGGTCTGCGATCAGGTTTACCGAAGAGTATGTAAGGCAGTGAAGCTTGGAGAGCGCAATATGCCGGAACAGGCAGTACGCTGTTGATCATGAACCGGTATATTACGCATATATTATGATGCAATGATCAAAAGCAGATAGTAAGCCTTACGAGGCTGATATCCGAAGTTAATAGTTATCAATAGTTTTATCAGACACAGGAAAGGAGGAAGTCCCATGAAACAGTTACGAAAACAGCGCTGGCTGATCGTTATCATGCTTTTCTTTGTTCTTATTTCAGGGATTGGTACGGATGCTACCAGGATCTCACAGATTGACACCTCCTGTGATTTCCGTCAGGAAAGCCTGCTTTCCACACTTTCTTCAATCCAGACGGATTCTCCTGATCTTTGCAGTCCGGAGCAGTTAGGCATCCGCTCATTGCAGCCGAAGCTTGAGGTCTCACGCCCCGCTGCCTTCCGCCAGGACGGACGGCAGCAGCGTCTCTTACTGCTGTTATATACGGCGATCATATTCTGTTTCTGTGTCTTTTTTGCCCGGAGAAACTATGAACCGGCATTCTACGAATCTTTAACACATCATCTTTCCCTTATCATGCATTTTATCCATGACAAGGATGGTCAGAAAATCTCTCTTTCTTTCTAAAGGTACCTTGCCTGTCAAAACAGGTTTCTTTTGTGTACCTTTCATTCACGTAACTTGAAAAATGAATATTGGCACGTTATGTGCAGAAAAGAAAAGGAGTTTATTATGAGTACAACTATCATTTTAGCTATTGTAGGTGTCGTGATCTTAGGGGTAACAATCTTCAGTTTCCAGTTTTCCAACGGAGGCTCTGTCTCTGACACAGAAGCCGGCAACGAAGCAAAGAGCGGCAGCAGTAAATAATCTGTCGTAATACCTCACGAAAACACATAATTCCGAAATAAGTGTTTTAACACATAGGGGAAATCTACAGCAGCAGTATCCTGCCCTGTATAAATAGGAGACGTTGTTATGACCTCTCCATTTAGCAGGATTTCCCGGCTGCCCACAATATCCCCGCTGCGGACAGGTGCAGTAAGCTTCTCCGGCAGAGACGTCCGGATCTCAATGACGTCATCCACCCTGAGAGGCAGCTGCAGGCTGTCCGTATCTTCTTTTGGCATAGAAACCGTGACACAGCGGTCGCGTCCATTTTCCACCGGCAGCTCCCATGTATCCTGATCCGTCGGGATCTCACAGGTTTTAAAACCTTCAAAACCGTAATCCATAAGCTTTGTGGTATCCGACCATTTATATGTCTTATGTGGCGGCCAGCCACAGGCAAGAACTGCAGATACCAGGGTACGGTTATTCTTTGTGGCAGCACCACAGAAGCAATATCCTGCATTTCCGGTAAAACCGGTCTTGATCCCAAGAGCCCCCTGATACATACTGAGAAATGCATCATGATTGGACACATGAAAACTCCGATTTCCGGATTCATCCCGGAACTGATACTGCGGTGTCCGGATCACTTTTTGAAACTCCTTGTTCTGAATCGCATAGGCAGCGATCATACAGAGCTCCTTTGCTGTGGTATAATGCTCCGGATCATCCAGCCCGTTTGGTGTGACAAAATGCGTTGAGACACAACCGATCTCTTCTGCCTTTTTGTTCATCTGATCCGCAAAACCTTCCACGGAGCCCCCAAGAAATTCCGCAATGGCAACAGCGGTATCGTTATGGGATTCTAACATCAGGGAATATAACAGATCACCCAGACGGTATCGCTCCCCTTCCCGGATATTTAACCGGACATCCGGCATAGATGCGGCATAAGCAGATACAGAAACCATTTCATCCAGCCGGCCGGATTCCAATGCCAGAATACATGTCATGATCTTGGTGGTACTTGCCATAGGCATTTTTTCATTCTCATTTTTTGAAAGAAGAAGCCTTCCTGACCCGGTATCCATCACACAGTATGCCTTTGCGTAGAGTGAGGACGGAGTAGAAGCCGCTATACTGGAACCCAGCTCTGATGCCGTCATACGCACGACCGGTACAACCGAAACTGCCGGCTGCTGTGATGGTTTCCAAAAGACCTGTTCCTGTATTTTCATATGATCGTTTAATGGTTTCGCCAAAAGAAAAATACAAACGACAAGTAAAAGAAAACTTATGATTTTTTGCATGATATTACCCTGTATTTCATATAGAATTACCTAATTATATGAAGAAACGGAAGAATCATTCTTTTTTCTTCCCGGAACAAAAAAATGGCGAAAAAACGGTTGCCATTTTTGCCCAAAAGATATACACTTATACTTGGTGTAAATTTGTTATTATTATTACTACTATATAGGAGGTCAAAACATGAGTAACTCAAACACTATGTCAGCAAAAGACCGTATTGCGTCTTTAGTTGACGAGAATAGTTTTGTTGAACTCGGTGCCGGAATTACCAAAAGAAGCACAGATTTCAACATGCAGGAGAAATCCGTACCGGCAGATGGTGTCATCACCGGATATGGACTGATCCAGAACAATCCTGTCTATGTATACAGCCAGGACGCATCTGCACTGAATGGTACGATCGGAGAGATGCATGCAAAGAAGATCGCACACATCTATGAGCTTGCAATGAAGACAGGAGTACCTGTGATCGGTCTGATCGACTGTGCGGGAATGCGTCTTCAGGAGTCCACAGATGCCCTTGCAGGATTCGGTCAGATCTACAAGATGAAAGCAAAGGCTTCCGGAGTGATCCCACAGATCAGTGCCATCTTTGGTAACTGTGGTGGTGGTGTGGCTGTTATGGCTGCAATGAGCGATTTTACCTTTATGGAGCAGAACAACGGTAAGCTTTTCGTAAACTCTCCAAACACACTGGAGGGCAATTATACCGATAAGCTGGATACTGCATCTGCTGATTTTCAGAAGAGTGCATCTGTTGTAGATATGATCTGCGACGGAGAGGCTGAGATATTTGAAAACGTACGTAACCTCGTAAGTATTCTCCCGGAGAACAACAACGAGATCGGTGGTATGGAGGAGTGCATGGACGATCTGAATCGTCTTGTTCCTGATTTTGCCGCTGAGATCAAGGATCCTGCTGCCGCACTTGAGGATCTGGGCGACAACAACTTCTTCCTTGAGTTAAAGAAGGATTTCGCCAAAGAAATGGTAACAGGCTTCATCAGTCTTGACGGCATGACTGTAGGCTGTGTAGCCAACAGAACCGCTGTTTACAGCGAGGACGGCAGTGAACAGGAGAGCTTTGAGGCACGCCTGACATCTGACGGATGTGACAAAGCCGCTTCCTTTATCAAGACTTGTGATGCATTTAATATTCCGGTTCTGACCCTGACCAATGTAGAGGGCTTTGCTACTACAGTAGAAGAGGAAAAGACCATCGCTTCCAAGGCTGCTGCTCTTACCGCTGCATTTGCTGAGGCAGATGTACCTAAGGTAAACCTGATCACCGGCAATGCTTACGGAAGTGCATACATCACCATGAACTCCAAGCATATCGGTGCAGATATGGTGTTTGCCCTTCCTGATGCAAAGATCGGTATGATGGACGCACAGGTTGCTGCCAAGATCATGTATGCAGACGATAAGGATGCAGACATTGCCGCAAAGGCTGCTGAGTTTGCTGCCCAGTCCGGCACAGAGGCTGCTGCAGCCAGAGGATACATTGATTCTATCATTGCTCCTGAGGCAGCCAGAAAACAGTTAATTTTCGCATTTGAGCTTCTGTTCACAAAAAGTGAGTATCCAATCGGCAAGAAGCATGGAACCATCTAAGAAGGAGAGGCATTTATGAAAAGAAAATTATTATTATTTTTCTGTGTTTTATCCTGTGTATTGATGGTATCCGGCTGTTCTTTAGTCCGTGGAAATGAAAACTTTGACAAGAAAACTCTGGAACAGCAGACAGACAGTTTCCTTTCAAACTGGTTTGCTGCAGATTTTGAGGGAACCATTTCCACCTATAAGGATCAGATGGATGATACAACCCTTGCACAGTATCAGCTTTATGCAAAGCAGAAAGCACAGTATAAGGGATTAAAGAAAAAATTAAAAACAGAGTTTACGATCACAACAGATTCCGCTACCGTTACAGAGACAATCCTCTGTGAGAGCGGAGACAAGGTTCTTGCAAGTCTGACCTTCGACAAGGACGGTCAGATCCAGACAGACGACAGTGGCAACTATTCATTCAAGTTTGATGAATATAAAACTCTGGGCCAGAAAATGCAGAAAGCTGGTCTGAATACGATCATGAGTATGTCTATCGTATTCCTGGTACTGATCTTTATCAGTCTCCTGATCAGCTGCTTTAAGTTCATTGGTCTCGTTGGTAAAGGAAAAGCTGACAAGGCTCCTGTAGCAGTTACAGCTCCTGTGGCACCGGCTGCTTCCGAACCTGAGAACCTGGTGGATGACCTGGAATTAGTTGCTGTGATCACCGCAGCCATTGCCGCTGCTTCTGAAACAGAAAGTGCAGACGGACTTGTTGTTCGTTCTATTATCCGTCGATAATAGACACCAAATAAACGATTGAATACAATTTATTAAATGGAGGATTATCATGAAGAATTATACAATTACAGTAAATGGAACTGTTTATGACGTAACTGTAGAAGAGGGAACAGGCTCTGCAGCTCCTGCTGCAGCAAGCGCACCAAAGGCTGCTCCTAAGGCAGCTAAGCCTGCAGCACCAAAGGCATCAGGTGCCGGTGCTGTTAAAGTAAACGCACCAATGCCTGGCAAGATCCTTTCCGTAAAGGCATCTGTCGGACAGGCAGTCAAGAAAGGTGATGTGATCCTGATCCTTGAGGCTATGAAGATGGAGAACGAGGTTGTTGCACCTGAGGACGGTACTGTAGCAAGCATTGATGTTGCTGCCGGAGATTCTGTTGAAGCTGGTGCTGTACTTGCAACACTGAACTAATTTTAGGAGGGAATAACTTTGGATTATATTATCTCAACGCTTGAGAATCTGGCCGGCCAGACAGCGTTCACCACGCTGACCCCCGGGAACTACCTGATGATCCTGGTAGGCTGTGTCTTTCTCTATTTAGCGATCAAAAAAGAGTATGAGCCATTGTTGCTGGTTCCGATTGCCTTTGGTATGATCCTGGTAAATATTTATCCGGACATCATGGCCAATCCGGAGGACACCTCCAATGGCGTTGGTGGATTATTACATTATTTCTATATTCTCGATGAGTGGAGTATCCTGCCATCACTGATCTTCCTCGGAGTCGGTGCCATGACAGATTTCGGTCCGCTGATCGCGAACCCAATGAGCTTTTTGCTGGGTGCTGCCGCACAGTTCGGTATCTTTTCCGCATATCTTATCGCAATCCTCTGGGGATTCAATGATAAGGCAGCAGCCGCTATCTCAATCATCGGTGGTGCCGATGGTCCTACCTCTATTTTCCTCTGCGGTAAGTTAAAGCAGACGGAGTACATGGGACCGATCGCCGTGGCGGCATATTCATATATGTCACTGGTGCCGATCATCCAGCCACCGATCATGAAGCTCTTTACCACAGAAAAAGAGCGTAAGATCAAAATGGAGCAGCTTCGTCCTGTATCCAAGCTGGAGAAGATTCTTTTCCCTATCATCGTAACGATCGTTGTGTGTCTGCTTTTGCCGACAACGGCACCTCTGGTTGGTATGCTGATGCTTGGTAACCTGTTTAAGGAGTCCGGCGTAGTAAAACAGCTGACAGAGACAGCATCCAATGCATTAATGTACATCGTTGTTATTCTGCTTGGTACTTCCGTTGGTGCATCAACTTCTGCTGAGGCATTCTTAAGACTCAGTACCTTAAAGATCGTTGGTCTTGGTCTGATTGCTTTCGCAATCGGTACCGCTTCCGGTGTATTATTCGGAAAACTGATGTGCTTCGTCACAAAGGGCAAGGTCAATCCTTTGATTGGTTCTGCCGGTGTATCTGCCGTTCCAATGGCGGCTCGTGTATCCCAGAAGGTTGGAGCAGAAGCAGATCCTACAAACTTCCTGCTGATGCATGCAATGGGACCAAACGTTG
>CAKRHL010000068.1 GCA_934338765.1 uncultured Lachnospiraceae bacterium
TGATCAAGGTCCTTGATTTTACGGATATTCCGATCCGCAAGAAGGAGCTGTTATACATCAAAGTCCATAGCTGCAGTGAAAAGGACAAGCAGGAAATCTTCCGGATCGTGCAGACCTTCGGGATGGAGGTTGTAGATTATGACCGGAATACCGTGCTGGTGGAATGTGTTAAGACAGAAGCCCACAATAATGATATGATCGAGCTGTTTAAGAAAACATTTATCAACCGTGTCGAAGTGGTTCGCGGCGGCAGTGTGGCGATCGAGGCAATCTCTACCTGTGTTCGTTAAAACAGGCGGAAAACCCGGACATAACAGTATTATGGCAGAAAATACAGGTACTCTATCAAATTACTCGGAAAAGTGATTGACAAATCAGAAAATCGGAGTATAATATAGACAAATCGAATATTTCAAACCGTTGAAGTGGAGATAAAAATGAGGCACGCGCCTACAGAGAGCAGGGATTGCTGAGAACCTGCGGAGATGCGATTCATTAAATGGACCACTGAGGGCATGGTCAAAGGAAGGATTCTTCTGAGTATTCCATGACGTGAGGGCATACGTCAGTTGCCGGAAATATGATTGTATTTCGCTGAGAGTGTGGGAAACCATAAAGCAAGGTGGCACCGCGGTTAATAGAATTTACCGTCCTTGATTATCATGATGATATTGTGATAGTCAGGGACTTTTTTAGTGCAGAAAACTATGCCGGGCGAAAAGAAAGAGGTGGAATGATGATTACTTTAGACGAGGCAAAAAAACTGGGAGAGGGCTACAAGGTAGTTCCTATCAGCAAGGAGATCCTTTCGGATATCCGGACACCGATTGAAGTCCTTCGTATTCTTAAGGGTGTCAGCAGACACTGCTACATGCTGGAAAGCGTGGAGCATCAGGAGCGCTGGGGCAGATATACATTCCTGGGGTATGATCCGAAAATGGAGATTACCTGTATGAATGGCAAGCTGACGATCCGCAACGGCAGCACAAAGACAAAGACAGTAGAGCATCCGGGAGAGGGGATCAAGGAGCTTTTGAAGGAATATACCAGCCCGAAGATAGCCGGGCTTCCAACCTTTACCGGTGGTCTGGTAGGATATTTTTCCTATGATTATGTGAAGTACAGTGAGCCGAAGCTGAATCTGGATGCGGAGGACACAGAGGGATTTAAGGATGTGGATCTGATGCTGTTTGACAAGGTGATCGCTTTTGATAACCTGCGTCAGAAGATCATCGTGATCGCCAATGCCCGCATGGAAGATATTGAAGCAGAATATACCAGATGCACCGCAGAGATCGAGGAGATCATCAAACTGATCCGGGAGGGGACACCGACACCGATCGAGCCGGGACGGATCACCTCAGATTTCCGGGCACTTTTCTCCGAGAAAGAGTATTGTGCCATGGTAGAAAAGGCAAAGAAATATATTTACGAGGGCGATATCTTTCAGGTGGTGCTTTCCAACCGTCTGGAGGCCGATTATGAAGGAAGCCTGTTAAATACATACCGTCATCTCCGGACGATCAACCCATCACCTTATATGTTCTATTTCAGCAGTGATGACATGGAGGTGGCAGGAGCTTCCCCGGAGACGCTGGTAAAGCTGGAGGACGGTGTTTTACATACCTTCCCGTTAGCAGGGACAAAGCCGAGAGGAAAGACACAGGAGGAAGACGAAGAACTGGAGCGAGTCCTTCTTTCTGATGAAAAGGAGAGAGCTGAGCATAATATGCTGGTGGATCTGGGACGGAACGATCTGGGTAAGGTCAGTCAGTTTGGCACCGTAAAGGTGGAGAAATACATGTCCATTGAGCGTTATTCCCATGTAATGCACATCGGTTCTACCGTGGCCGGACAGATCCGGGAGGATCGCTGCAGCCTGGATGCGGTAGATGCTGTGCTTCCGGCAGGAACCCTTTCCGGAGCGCCGAAGATACGTGCCATGGAGATCATCAATGAGCTGGAAAACAACAAGCGTGGAATTTACGGCGGAGCCATTGGATATATTGATTTTACCGGCAATCTGGACACCTGCATTGCAATCCGTATCGCATACAAGAAGAACGGCAAAGTATTTGTCCGTTCCGGTGCCGGAATTGTGGCAGACAGTGTTCCGGAGAGTGAATATAACGAGTGCTTAAATAAAGCAAGAGCCGTGATGAATGCTGTAAATGAAAGTGATGAATTGGATTAAGGAGGATTAAAACATGATTATACTCATTGATAATTACGATAGTTTCTCCTACAATCTTTATCAGCTGATAGGAGAATTAGAGCCGGACATCAAGGTGGTACGCAATGATCAGTATACTCCGCAGGAGCTGGAGGAGATGCATCCATCACACCTGATCATATCCCCGGGACCCGGCAGACCGGCAGATGCGGGAATCTGCGAGGAGGCGATCCGGCATTTCAAAGGAAAGCTTCCGATCTTAGGAGTATGCCTGGGGCATCAGGCAATCTGTGAAACCTTTGGAGCAACGGTTTCCTATGCGAAAAAGCTGATGCATGGCAAAATGTCCGTGACAAAGCTGGATAATACGTGTCCGATCTTTAAGGGGATGGGAGAGACCACAGAGGTGGCGAGATATCATTCTCTGGCAGCAGTCAGGGAAACGATTCCGGATACCTTGAAGGTGACTGCTGAGACAGAGGACGGAGAGATCATGGCTGTAAAGCATACAGATTATGATATATATGGTGTACAATTTCATCCGGAGTCTATCCTGACACCGGAGGGCAGGACAATATTGAAAAACTTTTTGGAGGTGTAAAATCATGATTAAAGAAGCAATAGCACTCTTGAGCAAGAAAGAAGATTTGGATGACAGCATGGTAGAGCAGGTGATGGGAGAGATCATGACCGGCGAGGCAACAGACGCACAGAAGGCAGCGTTTTTGACGGCACTCTCCATGAAGGGTGAGACCATCAGTGAGATCGCAACAGCAGCAAAATACCTGAGAGATCACTGTGAGCATTTCGAGAATGACAAGGATGTGCTGGAAATCGTGGGAACCGGCGGAGATGGCTCCAATACCATCAATATTTCCACGATCGCTTCCCTGATCGTATCGGCAGGGGGTGTCACCGTGGCAAAACACGGAAACCGCGCCGCATCAAGCAAGTGTGGAACAGCAGACTGCCTGGAAGCCCTTGGGGTTAAGATTGATGTGGATGCAGACAAGATGAAGGAAGTCATGGACCAGATCAATATCGGTTTCCTGTTTGCGCAGAAATATCATCCGGCAATGCGGTTTGTGGGACCTGTCCGGAAGGAAATGGGTATCCGTACCCTGTTTAATCTTCTGGGACCTCTGGCTAATCCGGCAAGAGCCACCATGCAGCTTTACGGTGTGTACAGCGCAGATCTTGTAGAGCCTCTCGCACATGTACTTCATAATCTTGGTGTCAAGAAGGGCATGGCTGTTTATGGCATGGACAGCATGGATGAGATTTCCTTAAGTGCACCGACAAAGGTATGTGAATTTGACGGCGACGACTTTAAGACATACGAGATCACACCGGAGCAGTTTGGCTTCAAGACTTGTGAGAAGAGTGATCTGGTGGGTGGTGAGCCTGCAGTCAATGCACAGATCGTCAGAGATATTTTCGAAGGAAAAGAAACAGGACCGAAGCGTGATGTTGTATTATTAAATGCAGGTGTAGCATTCCATATTTCCAAGGAAAATGTTTCTATCGAGCAGGGCATTGAAATGGCAAGAGAGATCATTGACAGCGGAAAGGCTTTGAAGCAGCTGGATGCATTTATTGAGCTGACAAACGCATAGGAAAATACAAATGGCACATATTGTGCCGGCAGTCCGGAGATTACGGACTGGGAAGGGATTATAGGAACATTATGACGATATTAAATGAGATTGCGGCTAAGACGAAAGAGCGTGTCACGCAGTTGAAACGCGAAAAGCCTTTGAAGGAGATCAGGGAGAGGGCAGAGGCGATGAACAGGGATACGGACTTTCCTTTTGAAAAGGCGATCGCAGCACCGGGACTTTCCTTTATCTGTGAAGTCAAAAAGGCATCTCCTTCCAAAGGAGTGATCGCAGAGGAGTTCCCATATGTGGACATTGCCGGAGATTACGAAAAGGGTGGCGCCCGTGCAATTTCGGTGCTGACGGAGCCATATTGGTTTCAAGGCAGTGACGATTATCTGAAGGAGATCCGGCAGGCGGTCAGCATTCCCATCATCCGTAAGGATTTCGTGGTGGATGAATATATGATCTATGAGGCGAAGCTTATGGGAGCGGATGCAGTTCTTCTGATCTGTGCCATTCTGACAGATGAAGAGTTAAAACGATTTTTTGATATTGCAGACAGCTTGGGATTAACAGTGCTGGTGGAAGCACATGATCAGGAAGAAGTAAATCGTGCTTTAACTATTGGAGCCCGCCTGGTCGGTGTCAATAATCGTGATCTTCATACCTTTACAGTTGACATTAACAACAGTATCCGTTATCGTCAGAGTGTGCCGGAGAACGTACTTTTTGTATCAGAGAGCGGGATCAGGACGAAGGAAGATATCCGTCAGCTTATGGAAAACAATGTCAATGGTGTGCTGATCGGAGAGACGATGATGCGCGCAGATGACAGGGTGGCAGCGGTAAAGGAATTTATCGGTTATGCAGAGTAGCATTTTGATCGAAGATGGATGTGAATATAGAGACTTCGGGAATGTTAAATTATAATACAACATATAAACAAAACAATAAGAAATGGAGAAAAGCTATGAGTCAGAAAGGAAGATATGGTATCCACGGTGGACAGTATATACCGGAAACCTTGATGAATGAGATCAAGAAACTGGAGGATGCCTACGAGTTTTATAAGAAGGATGAAGGATTTAATCAAGAATTAAACACACTGTTAAAAGAGTATGCGGGACGTCCTTCACTGCTGTATTATGCAGAAAAGATGACAAGGGATCTGGGAGGAGCCAAGATCTACTTTAAAAGGGAGGATCTGAATCATACCGGCTCCCACAAGATCAATAACGTATTGGGCCAGGCACTTCTTGCCAAGAAAATGGGAAAGACCCGTATCATTGCAGAGACCGGTGCCGGACAGCACGGTGTGGCGACAGCGACAGCGGCAGCACTCCTCGGTCTGGAATGTGAGATCTATATGGGAAAAGAGGATACCATCCGTCAGGCGCTCAATGTATATCGTATGGAGCTTCTGGGGGCAAAGGTTCACCCGGTGGAAAGCGGTACCATGACATTGAAGGATGCCGTCAACGAATGTATGCGTGAGTGGACCAGCCGTGTGGATGATACCCTTTATGTACTCGGCTCTGTCATGGGACCTCATCCGTTCCCAATGATCGTCCGTGATTTCCAGAGTGTCATCAGCCGCGAGGCGAGAGCACAGATCCTGGAAAAGGAAGGAAAGCTTCCGGATGTAGTTATGGCATGTGTCGGCGGTGGAAGCAACGCCATGGGTATGTTTTATGAGTTTATTAAGGATGAAGATGTAAAACTCATTGGCTGTGAGGCAGCGGGGCTGGGTGTGGACACAGACAGAACGGCGGCAACCATGGCAACCGGTACAGAGGGGGTATTCCATGGCATGAAGTCTTACTTCTGTCAGGATGAGTATGGGCAGATCGCACCGGTATATTCCATTTCGGCAGGACTGGATTATCCGGGCGTTGGACCGGAGCATGCATATCTCAAGGATATCGGTAGAGCGCAGTATGTGCCGGTAACCGATGAGGAGGCAGTACAGGCATTTGAATATATTGCCAGAGAAGAAGGTATTATCGCAGCCATCGAGAGCTCTCATGCAGTGGCTCATGTGATGAAGCTTGCACCGACTATGAGAAAAGACCAGATCATTATCTGCTGTCTGTCAGGACGTGGCGATAAGGATGTGGCAGCAATCGCAAGATACAGGGGGGTTGATTTACATGACTAGGATACATAACGCATTTGACGGCAAAAAAGCATTTATCGGATTTATAACAGCAGGAGATCCGAATCTTGACAAGACAGAAGAATTTGTACTGCAGATGGAAAAGGCAGGAGCCGGGCTGGTTGAGCTTGGTATCCCCTTCTCAGACCCTATCGCAGAGGGGCCGGTGATCCAGGAGGCCAATATCCGGGCTCTTAAGGCTGGCTGTACCACAGATAAGCTCTTTGATATGGTGGCGCGCCTTCGTCAGAAGACACAGATTCCACTGGTATTTCTGGCATATCTCAATACATTGTTTAAGTATGGCTATGAGAAATTTTGTTCTAAATGTGAGGAAGTCGGGATCGACGGCGTGATCATTCCTGATATGCCGTATGAAGAGAAGGGAGAGTTAGCCGATATTGCGGCAGCTCATAATGTAGATATTATTTCCCTGATCGCACCAACCTCCGAGAACCGGATCCAGATGATCGCCAAGGAAGCTACAGGCTTTATCTATGTAGTTTCTTCTATGGGAGTAACCGGCGTCCGCAGCGAGATCACCACAGATGTGGGTAAGATCGTTGGATTGATCAAAGATGTGACAGATACACCGACAGCCGTTGGTTTCGGTATCAATACCGCAGAGCAGGTACACAAGTACAGCTCGATCGCAGACGGTGCCATTGTGGGAAGTGCCATTGTAAAGATCGTTGCAAAGTATGGAGAAGAGGCCGGATCTCACATATACGATTATGTTCATGAGATGGTAGAGGGGCTTGCTGATTAGTATCACTATTGTCAGGAGCTTCGCAGATCATAAAAAACAAAAAGACGACTGCTGCGGCGGTCGTCTTTTTCTGGATTTCTCCCCGGAAAAATGTTATATTACATATGATCTGCTCATCTCAGGGGCAAAGTGAAAACAAAGGAAAGTGCAGAGAGAAAAATGATGGATATTACAATGACAGGCATTGATTATAGGAATGCCGGACTCGATATCAGAGGAAGATTCAGTTATACAAAAAGAGAGCAGGAGGAGACGATACAGGCACTCAGACAGATGGATGGGGTCTCAGGATGTATTCTTTTGTCCACATGCAACAGAACAGAGCTTGTCCTGTCTTGCACCAGAGAATGGGACAGAGATGAGAAAGAGCTGTTTTGCAGTCTCAAAAAGCTGCCGGTTCAGGAATACGGAAACTATCTTCATGTACGCCGCGGAATAGACGCGGTCCGGGATCTGTTTGCATTGGCGGGAGGCTTGAAATCCCAGATCCTTGGAGAGGATCAGATCCTGACGCAGATGAAGGATGCTGCAGATTTTTCCAGGCAGTTTTTTGGGACAGATAAGATATTGGAAACATTGTTCCGGATGGCGGTAACGGCAGGAAAGGAAGTTAAAACAAAGATTGTGCTTCCTTCGTCCAATCATTCGGCACCTTTAGCGGCCATTTCTGGTCTGGAACGGGATGGAGCTGTTTTTCAGGGAGAAAAATGTCTTGTGATCGGAAATGGTGTGATGGGACGTATGACGGCTCAGCTTCTGCTGGACCGGGGTGCGGATGTGACGGTGACCATACGGCAGTACCGCAGTGGCATCGTGGATGTACCTCCGGCGGCAGGAAGAATTGATTACTCGAAGCGTTATGAAAAAATGCCGGAATGCAGATATATCTTTTCGGCAACGGCCAGTCCCAATACGACGATCACATTGGAAAAGCTGCCGGTAGAACAATTGCAGCAGGATATGGTTTTTGTAGATCTGGCGGTGCCAAGAGATATTCAGGAAGAAATCGGAACACTGTCAGGAATTACTTTATATGATATTGACGATTTTGGAGTAGAGCTTCCGGAGGATGCCAGGCAGTCTCTGTCCGATGCGGAGATACTTTTGCAGGAGAAAACGCAGGAATTTCAGAACTGGTACGATGCCAAAGATGTTGTTCCAATGCTGCTTCAGATCAGCGAGAAAGCATCGGAGGATGTGATGGCGAGAGTGACAGGACAGCTTCGGAAAAGTCTGCCGGTTTTACAGGAAAAAAACGAGAAAACGGATCTGGCAGCAGCCGAAGAGATTGTCCGAAAATCGGTACAGAAGGTCGTGAATAAACTGATGTTTTCTGTGAGAGATTCGGTGGATGTGTCCACTTTCCGGGATTGTGTGGATGCCATGTCAGAGCTTTATCCGGGGGAAACATCTGACGGATCCCGGTAAAATAGTTATAGATAGAAATGAAGTTTGTAAATATCGAGTGATAAAATATATGATGTATGATCCGATCCGTGGAACAGATTGGATCGTATGGAGGATCAGAGAATGAGGACAATACGGATCGGAAGCCGGGAAAGCAGGCTGGCGGTAGTACAGTCGGAACTGGTGCAAAGGTATCTGCAGGAGCAGGGAATTGATGCTCCGATCATTACAATGAAAACTACAGGGGATAAAATTCTTGACAGAACGCTGGATCAGGTAGGAGGAAAAGGGCTGTTTGTTAAGGAGCTGGACGCAGCACTTCTTGACGGACGAAGTGACATTTCTGTGCACAGTCTGAAGGATGTGCCGGCAGAGGAGAATCCCAATCTGCCTCTGATCGGTTATTCGGACCGGGAGGATCCGAGAGACGTGCTGGTTCTGCCAAAAGGAGTATCAGAGCTGGATGAACGGCTTCCTATCGGATGTTCGTCCCGGAGGAGGGTGCTGCAGGCACAAAAGCTGTATCCCCGGATGTCATTCCAAAGTGTGCGGGGAAATGTGCTCACGAGATTAAAAAAGTTGGATGACGGAGAATATAGTGCATTGATTTTGGCGGCAGCAGGCTTAAAAAGACTGGGACTTGCGGATCGGATCTCCAGATATTTTACGACAGAGGAGATCATTCCCTGTGCCGGGCAGGGTGTTTTGGCATTGCAGAGCCGCAAAGACTTTGATTGTGCAATATTGAACGGATATGTGAATAAAGAGTCCGAAATTGTCGTGAAATGTGAACGAAGCTTTATCCGCGCCGTGGGAGGAGAATGTTCTTCTCCGGTGGCGGCTCATGCAGTCATTGAGGATGGAGAGCTTTTTTTGCGGGCAATGTACAGTAAGGGAACCGGAGAAATGGGGTATGTGACCGGAGAACGGAAAGGACCGGTTACGGATCCAGCCGGGGTGGCAGAAGCTCTGGCAAAGGAGCTGATGGAGCAGTTTGCGCAGGCATAAGGAGGAAAAGATGGCGAAGGGAAAGGTTTGGCTGGTGGGAGCCGGTCCGGGAGATGCAGAGCTTTTAACAAAAAAAGCAGAGAGAGTATTGAATATGGCGGATGTGATCGTTTATGATGCTTTGGTAGGGCAGGCGGTCATTGCCGGACTTCCGGAAACAGCGGAGAAGGTTTATGTCGGGAAACGGTCTTCCCATCATGCGATGCCACAGGAGGAGATCAGTCGTCTTCTTGTTTCTTATGCTGAGAGAGGAAAAAATGTGGTCCGTTTAAAGGGCGGTGATCCCTTTCTGTTTGGCAGAGGAGGAGAAGAGATCGAGGAGCTGCTTGCGGGTGGAATCGACTACGAGGTGGTACCGGGAATCACTTCGGCACTGGCGGTACCGGCTTACAATGGAATCCCTGTGACACACCGGGATTATTGCTCTTCCCTTCATATTATTACGGGGCATAAACGCCGGGGGAAGAGTCTGGAACTGGATTATGAGGCTTTGTGCCGGATGGAGGGGACCCTTGTATTTTTGATGGGAGTGGCGTCAACGCCGGAAATCTGTCACGGGCTTATTGCAGCAGGAATGAATCCGCAGATGCCGGCAGCGCTTTTGTCCCAGGGGACGACGGCAGGACAGCAGAGACTGATCTCGACTGTCTCTGAGCTCCCCAGGAGGATGGAGAAGGAAAAGCTGCCGACTCCGGCAATTCTGCTGATTGGAAAGGTTTGTGCACTGGCAGAGGATTTTGGCTGGTATGAGAGGCTTCCTTTGGCAGGAACCAGAGTTGTTCTGACCCGTCCGAAGCAGCGGATGCAGAGGCTGGCAGAAAAGTTCCGCAGTCTGGGAGCCGAGGTGTTGGAGTTCCCATCCATACAGATCTGTCCGATAAAA
>CAKRHL010000069.1 GCA_934338765.1 uncultured Lachnospiraceae bacterium
AAGTCGATAATTTCAGGGAGGATACTACGAATGAACGAAATTAACAAGGAAGAATTCAAAAAAGACATTGAGAATTATGCAAAAGTCTTGTTCCGTAAATCCATCAAAGAAGCCAGTGATCAGGAGAAGTTCCAGGCTGTTTCCTACGCAGTAAAGGATATTGTAGTTGATCAGTGGATGGCAACTCATAAGACATATGAGGAGCAGGATGTAAAGACAGTGTACTATCTGTCAATGGAGTTTTTGACAGGACGTGCCTTAGGAAACATCATCATCAATTTAAAGGGCAATAAGGCAATCAAGGAAGCTGTGGAAGAGCTGGGAATGAATCTGGACGTGATCGAGGATCAGGAGCCGGATGCAGCACTTGGTAACGGTGGTCTTGGTCGTCTGGCTGCATGTTTCCTGGATTCATTGTCTACATTGGGATATCCTGCATATGGATGTGGTATCCGTTATAAATATGGTATGTTCAAGCAGGTCATCGAGAATGGTTATCAGATCGAGAAGCCGGATGACTGGTTAAAGAATGGCAACCCATTTGAGATCAAGCGTCCGGAGTACGCTGTAGAGGTTAAGTTCGGTGGTTACGTAGCAATGCGTAAGGACGAGTTTGGCAGAGATAAGTTCGTACAGGAGAATTATCAGTCTGTACTTGCTGTTCCTTATGATCTCCCGGTTGTAGGTTACAACAATAATGTGGTAAATACACTGCGTATCTGGGATGCAGAGGCGATTGATACTTTCAATCTGGATTCCTTTGATAAGGGTGATTATCAGAAGGCAGTTGAGCAGCAGAACCTTGCACGTACCATCTGTGAGGTGCTTTATCCAAACGATAATCATATGGCAGGTAAAGAGCTTCGTCTGAAACAGCAGTACTTCTTCGTATCTGCCAGCGTTCAGAGAGCCGTTGCCAAATACATGGAGAAGCATGATGACATCCGTAAGATTTACGAGAAAGTCTGCTTCCAGTTAAATGATACACATCCAACCGTAACTGTATCCGAGTTGATGCGTATCCTGGTTGACGATTATGGTCTGGAGTGGGATGAGGCATGGAGCATTACCAACAAGACATGTGCATATACAAACCACACGATCATGTCCGAGGCACTGGAGAAATGGCCGCTGGAGCTGTTCTCAAGACTGCTTCCTCGTATCTATCAGATCACAGAAGAGATCAACCGTCGTTTCATTCTTCAGATCCAGGCTGCTTATCCGGGAGATAACAGCAAGGTTGAGAAGATGGCGATCATCTATGACGGACAGGTCAAGATGGCACATCTTGCGATTGCAGCAAGCTTCTCTGTAAACGGTGTTGCTAAGCTTCATACAGAGATTCTGAAGAATCAGGAGCTTAAGGACTTCTACCAGATGATGCCTGAGAAGTTCAACAACAAGACAAATGGTATTACCCAGAGACGTTTCCTTCTTCATGGAAATCCACTGCTTGCAGACTGGGTAACAAAGAAGATCGGGGATGACTGGATCACCAATCTTGCACATATCAATGAGCTGGGTATTTATGCAGATGATGAGCTGAGCCGCAAGGAGTTCATGAACATCAAGTATCAGAACAAGGTTCGTCTGGCGAAGTACATCAAGGAGCACAATGGCGTAGAGGTAAATCCTCGTTCTATCTTCGATGTACAGGTGAAGAGACTTCACGAATACAAGCGTCAGCTTTTGAATATTCTTCATATTATGTATCTGTACAATGAGTTGAAGAAGAATCCGGGGATGGATTTCTATCCACGTACTTTTATCTTCGGTGCCAAGGCATCTGCCGGATATCACAGAGCAAAATCCATTATCAAGCTGATCAACAGTGTTGGTGATGTGATCAACAACGATAAGGATATTCACGACAAGATCAAGGTTGTATTTATCGAGAACTACCGTGTATCCAATGCAGAGATCATCTTTGCAGCAGCCGATGTATCTGAGCAGATCTCAACTGCCAGCAAGGAGGCTTCCGGTACCGGTAACATGAAGTTTATGCTGAACGGTGCGTTGACACTGGGTACCATGGACGGTGCAAACGTTGAGATCGTTGACGAGGTTGGCGAGGAGAATGCATTTATCTTCGGTCTTTCCTCTGACGAGGTTATCGCATATGAGCAGAATGGCCAGTACAACCCAAGAGATATTTACAATATTGACTCCGACATTCGTGCGGTAATGACACAGCTTGTAGATGGCACATATGCATCCGGAAATCTTGACGAGTTCCGTGATATCTACAACTCACTGCTGGATGGTAACGGTGGACATCCGGATATGTATTTTATCCTGAAGGATTTCCGTTCTTATGCGGATGCTCAGAAGAGAGTAGAGGCTGCATACCGTGATGAAGAGGGCTGGGCAAGATCAGCACTTCTTAATGTTTCCAAGAGTGGTAAGTTCACATCTGACCGTACCATCGAGGAGTATGCAAAAGAGATCTGGCATCTTGAGAAGGTAACTGTAGAGCTTCCTGAGGATGACGAATAATAAAATAGCTGCTTCGGAGACGGAGTAACATATTCACTGCCCTATGCATTCTGCATAGGGCAGTTGTAAACAGAAAACAGCGCAGGGACAGATGGCATATTTTGTCAGTGTTATGCGCATCAATTAGTACCCGATGGTTCCGTAGGATAGAACATAAGGGAGAATGGAGGGGTTATTATGAGTATGGACAACATTATCAAAATTCCGGCTAAGTGCAATCGCAAGATTGAGTTAAAGGCGATTCCGGGACATTTCGCAACAAATCATTCCCATATCAATTACTATCTGGATATGACACCGATCAAGTACCGTCACACAGAGGCGCAGCTTGTAGCGAAGGAAATGGTGAAAAAATATCGCCATACTACAGCAGTGGATGCGATCGTATGTATGGACGGATGTGAAGTGATCGGAGCATATCTTGCAGAGGAGCTCACAGCAGCAGGCATTATGTCTCTGAATTCCCATGAATGTGTGAATGTCATTACACCGGAGATCAATTCCAGTGGACAGATCATTTTCCGTGAGAATGTGGAGCCGATGGTACTGCATAAGCATGTTGTGGTACTCATTGCCAGTGCGACGACGGGCAAGACCATCCAGCAAAGCATCGATGGCATTAGTTACTATGGCGGTATTGTAGAGGGCGTATCTGCACTTTTCTCTGCCGTTGATAATGTAGGCGGCATTGACGTAGACTCTATTTTTACCACCAGTGACATTCCGGATTATGCGACATACAGACCGGGTGCATGTCCGTTCTGTGATGGGAAGCAGAAGCTGGATGCCATTGTAAACAGCTTTGGATATTCTAAGATTTAACAGGGGGGCAACATGAAAAAGAAACAATGGATTGGAATTGTTGTGGCAGGCGTAGTATTTATCGCTGTATGTGCAACAGGCATTTTTTCAAATGTCGTACAATCAAAACTTACAGAAAAAGCAGACACAAAGTCAAAAACAAGTACATCAGAAATGTTAAGCAGCATCTGGGGATCTTCCGAGGAGAAGGTTACATTACCGGAGGAGGATTTCGTAGGAGTGCTGAATATTGTGGGGACGATTCAGGCAAACTCATCCAATAGCATCAGTCTAACAGGCTCCGATGATGGTCAGTACAATCATGATCTCTACATGAAATATGTTGATGAGCTGGAAAAGTCAAAAAACAATAAGGCGATCCTTCTGTATGTCAACAGTCCGGGAGGAACCGTGTATGAGAGTGATGAGCTGTATCTGAAGCTGATGGAGTATAAGGAGAAGACAAAACGACCGGTATATGCTTACTTTGGTTCACAGGCATGCTCCGGGGCATATTATATTTCTATGGCAGCAGACAAGATTTATACAAATCGTAATACATGGACCGGTTCCATCGGTGTTATTGTATCTCTGACCAATTACAAAAAGCTTTATGACAAGCTTGGGATCAAGGAGATTGATATTACCAGTGGTAAAAATAAATCTATGGGTTCCGGCGGTCTTGATCTGACCGATGAGCAGTATGACATTCTGCAGAGTCTGGTGGATGAGGCATATGACCAGTTTGCCGGGATTGTCAGCGAGGGCAGAGGTATTGATATTGCTACGGTCAAGAAGATTGCCGACGGCAGGATCTATTCTGCAAAGCAGGCAAAGGAGAAGAATCTGGTGGATGAGATCGGTACCGAGGATGAGCTGAAGGCATTGATCCAGAAAGAAAATAAGCTGTCGGACGACGTGGTATATGATACCGCTAAAAGCTCCGGCTCTGATTTCCTGTCTAATCTGATGGGATCTGTGCAGAAGATCATGCCAAAGTCTGACAGCGAGCTGGCAGTAGATATTATTGAAAATAAAGGAAAAGGAGTGCTGATGTATTATGCAGACTAATACGAAGGATCAGGTATATGCCGGATTTTTCGTACGTCTGACGGCATTCCTGGTAGATATGATCATCGTCAATGCCGCATTGCTGGTGATTCGGATCCCGATGTGGATATTATCATTAAACAGCCCGGATAACGTGTTGGTGCGGGATTTCATTTTTCAGTATTCCATAGTTGATATCGTCTGCTATCTGTTGACGGTACTGTATTTTACATTGCTGACGTATTATACCGGGGCAACCCTTGGTAAAAAGCTTTTTCAGCTTCGGGTCGTCAGTACGGAAGACCGGAAAATGACATTCTTTGAGGTACTTTACCGGGAGAGCATCGGCAGATTTTTGTCCGGAGTGATCATGAACCTGGGATATCTGCTGATCCTGGCACAGAAAGAACACCGGGGAATTCACGATCTGCTGGCAGATACCAGCGTGATCTATTATCATGAAAAGAAGGTGTATGTGCATACACAGATGAATTATCGGAATATGGTGCCACAGCCGGGATATACTGTACCGCCACAGGGAGGTATGAACCCACAGAGTGGGAGCTCGGTCTCATCGCAAGGTGATATAAATCCGCAAAGTGGAAATCCAATGCCGCCGCAGGGAGGTATGAACCCACAGAGTGGAAGTTCGGTCTCGCCGCAGGAGATGACATCTGCTGCAGCTCCGGTACAGAGTTCACCGCAGGAGCCGGAGGATCACGCAAATGTCGATTAGATTTTTTAAAGTCATTGAATAAATTCGAAAATGCCTGTCAAAAATAAAGACAGAAGATATCGGAAAGCATCTCGATAGATTTGAGGTGCTTTTCTTTCTTTTCTGAATAGGCGGTTTCCGTGACAAAATATGTCAATGAAACGGCTATTGGTATAAAAGAAAAGAGGCGGCAGCGTCTCAGAATGGAGGGACAGGATGAAGAATAAACGCAATGATTTTAGGGATCAGAACACGCAGTTATCCAAAAGAAGCTTTTACGTGTCAGCATGTGCTGTACTGGCATGCGCTGCAGTACTGGGGACAGCGTATTTTCAGACGCAGAAAACGGACAATACAGGACATAAGGTGGCAGAGCAGCCGGCAGCTACCATAGCGGGAGAGTCTGCAAGCCACAAGAACTGGAAAGCGGATGCTCAGGGGATCGGAAAGACGGACAGTGAACAGGCAAGCACTACGATGAATGCTGACGATCTCGCCAAAAAGAAAGAAAAGGCAGCAAAGAAAAATGTTGAGGTCAAGGCAAATCAGGCCAAGAAAAAAGATGCAAAAAATACGTCAAAGGCAACCATGATATCGGCAAACCACAAAAGCTTCAATGAGGAAAAGGGATTGACATGGCCGGTTAAAGGGGATGTCCTGATGAAATTCAGCCAGAGCAATAATATTTATTTCAAAACCCTCGCACAGTATAAGAGCAATCCGGCGATCGAAATTTCTGCTGATGAAGGAACTAAAGTGATCGCTTCGGCGGCAGGAACCGTGACGGAGATCAGCAAGGACGATATCACCGGCACAATGGTTACTACAGATATCGGAAGTAATTATAAAGTCACCTACGGTCAGTTGACAAACCTTAAAGTCAAAAAAGGGGATGAAGTCAAGGAAGGCCAGCTTCTGGGAACTGTTGCAGCACCAACAAAATATTTCAGCGAAGAGGGAAGCAACCTGTTCTTCCAGGTGAAAGAAAATGGAAAAGCGGTGGATCCGCTGTTGTTGTTAAATTAATATTTATACAGATAAAAATCTGATACAAAACCCCCAGTGATGGTTTTATCATTGGGGTATTCTGCTTTTTTCTAGTCAAATGCCTGCCTGTATGGTAAAATGTATGCGAGGCAAAAGTGACAAGCACCCTCGCGATGCGATTTTGTGATAAATCAAAGGAGAAGTGAATAAAATCAGCAGAGGAAGAAAAAGAAAGGCAGGAAAAAAATGCAGTACAAAATTTTAGGAAATACCATGCCGGCGGTGGAAATCTTATTTGATCAGCCGGGAGAGTCAATGTATACACAGTCCGGAGGTATGGCGTGGATGTCAGATGGTGTTGAGATGGACACCAATACCAGAGGAGGTCTCCTCAAGGGTGTTGGCAGAATGTTTGCCGGAGAGTCTTTGTTTATGGCAAATTATACCGCCAGCAAACCGGGGGCAACCATTGCATTTGCTTCTACAGTAGCAGGTGAGATCATGCCTCTGGATGTCAGCGAGACCGGTGGAATGATCTGTCAGAAGGGAGCGTTCCTTTGTGCAGAGCCAACCGTCAATTTAAGCGTTACATTGACGAAGAAACTTTCCTCAGGCTTCTTTGGCGGTGAGGGCTTTATTCTTGAGGAGATCAGCGGAGCCGGTATGGCTTTTCTGGAGATCGATGGCGACAAGATCATCAAGGATCTTGCACCGGGCGAGGTGATCAAGGTGGACACCGGAAATGTTGTGGCATTCCAGAAGGGAATGGCATATGAGGTCGAGATGGTCAAGGGATTAAAGAATATTTTCCTGGGAGGCGAGGGCTTATTCCTCACGAAACTCACCGGACCGGGACGTGTTGTTCTTCAGACCCAGAACTTTGCCGAGTTTGCCGGCAGGATCGCAAAGATGATTCCCAGTAAAAACTGATCGGGGCAGCACACTTGGAAATGTAGTGGACAATATTACTGATTCCGTAGACATTTTTGATCTGTTTTCGTAGAAGGATCGATCTGGCACAGCAAAGATGCGTTGGCGTTTTTGCTGTGTCTTTTGATATATAGCGGATGGAAAAGAGGATAAACATGAAGATAAATCGTGAACATATAAAGAATACATTTCAGGAATATACCGATCGTTATGACAGTACCGATCCGAAAATAAAATTAAAGATCGCTCATACATACCGCGTGGCGGATCTGTGTGAGCGGATCGCAAAGTCGCTGAAGCTGTTGCAGGAAGATATTGATCTGGCATGGCTTAGCGGGATGCTGCATGACATTGGAAGGTTCGAACAGCTTCGCCGTTATCATACATTTTCGGATGCGCAGTCGATCGATCACGCAAGGTTTGCGGTGGAGCTGCTTTATGAGGACGGACTGATTGCCGATTATGTGCCGGAGATATCGATGATGAAATTAGTCGCTAATGCCGGAGCGATGGGTGATGGAATTGATTCTGCTGATAAAGAAGGTGCGGCAGAGCAGATGAGTGGGGACGGATCATCCACCGGTTTGAGTGAGGACATGCCGTTATCTGATGTGCTGCAGACACTTCGCATAGCCATTGGAGAACACAGTGCATACCGGATACAGGAAGGTCTGGACGAACGGACACAGATGTTCTGTCATATTTTGCGGGATGCGGATAAGGTTGATATCTTCCGGGTAATCTGTGATACGCCGATGGAGGAAGTTTACGGATTTCAAACAGAAGATATTCTCCGGTCAGGAATTACACCGGAGGTCAGACAGGCGTTTCTGGAGCATCATGCAGTGCTTCGAAGCCTGAAAAAGCAGCCGGCTGATTACGTTGTAGCACACGGTTCGCTGGCATTTGAGCTGGTATATCAGGAGAGCCTGCGGATCGCCAAAGAGCAGGGATATCTGGCGCAGATGATGTCGTTCCGGTCGGAAAATCCGGAGACGGCGAAGGAGTTCGAGCATTTGCGGAAGGATCTGAGAGATTATCTGGAGCAGAGGTCGTAGATCAAAAGTGTAATTTAACAGGCGTAAACAAAGAGCGGAAAGGAAAGTGCAAAATGCCCTTGTTATTATTGGGACAGTAATTTATAATGAAAGAAGCGTGTATGCTTATTATTGCACAGAAAGAGAGGAAGACACAGATGAATCAGGAAAAGGTTATCGTTATTGACTTCGGTGGTCAATATAACCAACTGGTGGCAAGACGTGTGCGTGAGTGCAACGTATATTGCGAAATCTATTCCTATAAGACGGATTTAGAGCAGATCAAGGCAATGAATCCTAAAGGAATCATTCTGACCGGAGGACCAAACAGCTGTTATGAGGCGGATTCTCCAACATGTCAGAAAAAATTGTTTGAATTAGGTGTACCGGTTTTGGGACTTTGTTATGGCGCACAGCTTATGATGCATGTGCTGGGCGGTAAGGTGGAAAAGGCACCTGTCCGTGAATATGGAAAGACAGAAGTGTCCGTAAATCAGGACTCACCATTATTCCAGAATGTCAGCAAAGACACCATCTGTTGGATGAGCCACTTTGATTATATTTCAAAAACAGCACCGGGCTTTGAGATTGTTGCAACAACGGCAGACTGTCCGGTGGCAGCAGCACAGAATCTGGAGCAGAAGCTTTTTGCGATCCAGTTCCATCCGGAGGTGCTTCATACCCAGGAAGGAACCAAGATGCTTTACAATTTCGTCCGCAATATCTGCGGCTGTGCCGGCACTTGGAGAATGGATTCCTTCGTGGAGCATTCCATCGAGGAGATCCGCAAGAAGGTCGGCAACGGAAAGGTGCTTTGCGCTCTGTCCGGCGGTGTTGATTCTTCGGTAGCAGCCGTTATGCTTTCCAAGGCGATCGGCAGCCAGCTCACCTGCGTCTTTGTGGATCACGGACTCCTTCGAAAAGACGAGGGCGATGAGGTAGAGGAAGTATTTGGTCCGAACGGCCCATACGAGCTGAACTTTATCCGTGTCAATGCACAGGAGCGTTATTATACAAAGCTTGCAGGCGTCACAGAGCCGGAGGCAAAGCGTAAGATTATCGGTGAGGAATTCATCCGTGTCTTTGAGGAAGAGGCAAAGAAGATCGGTGCCGTAGACTTCCTTGTACAGGGAACCATCTATCCGGATGTGGTAGAAAGTGGTCTTGGCGGCGAGTCCGCAGTCATTAAATCTCACCACAACGTAGGTGGTCTCCCGGATTATGTTGATTTCAAGGAGATTATCGAGCCGCTCCGCAACCTGTTTAAGGACGAGGTCCGCAAGGCTGGTCTGGAGATGGGTATTCCGGAGAAGCTTGTATTCCGTCAGCCATTCCCCGGTCCGGGTCTGGGCATTCGTATCATCGGAGAAGTCACCGGCGAGAAGGTCAAGATCGTGCAGGACGCCGATGCCATTTACCGCGAGGAAGTGGACAAGGCTGCCAAAGAGTACGAGCAGCAGAACGGCGAAGCACCGGCGTGGATGCCGAACCAGTACTTTGCAGCACTCACCAATATGCGTTCCGTGGGTGTGATGGGCGACGAGCGTAC
>CAKRHL010000070.1 GCA_934338765.1 uncultured Lachnospiraceae bacterium
CAAAATCGATCTGACCGTCCACAAAAACATACTCAAAATCAATATGAGGATTCGGCAGAAAATAGATCATAACAATGTCTGCGATCACTGCCACCAACAGACCTAAAATCTTTAATGCTCCCGGTATAACCACCAATGCAAGAATCGGTAAAATAACGCAGGCGGCCAACATAAGCCGCCTACGCATTGATTCCTGCTGTGTCAACCGGGAATGTACATACGTATCTGAATACAATCCCTCGTTATACATAGCTATCCTTTCACCTTATCCAGGTTTTATCTGATCATATATATAATTTTTTGGAAGTTTCGAAGAAACTTCTAATGCGAAACCAAAGGTTTCGCTATTTACATCATTCCCATTCCAGGAGCTCCGCCTGCCGGCATTGCAGGAGCATCTTCCTTGATATTAGAAACAACAGACTCTGTAGTAAGAAGTGTGGAAGCAACACTTGTTGCATTCTGCAGAGCGCTTCTTGTAACCTTAGCAGGATCCACGATACCGGCCTGAACCATATCAACATACTCCTCAGTCAGTGCGTTGAAACCAACACCCGGCTGGGACTCACGTACCTTATTGATGATCACAGCGCCCTCAAGACCTGCATTATATGCGATTGTAAATAATGGAGCCTCCAGAGCTTTTAAGATAATGTTGGCACCTGTCTTCTCATCGCCTTCAAGCTGTGCTGCCATCTCAGCAACCTTCTTGGAAGCGTGAATGTAAGCAGATCCACCACCGGAGATAATACCCTCTTCTACTGCAGCTCTTGTTGCAGCCAGAGCGTCCTCCATACGGAGCTTTGCTTCCTGCATCTCTGTCTCAGTAGCAGCACCGACACGAACAACAGCAACGCCACCGGCAAGTTTGGCAAGTCTCTCCTGAAGCTTCTCACGATCGAAATCAGATGTTGTCTCCTCGATCTGAGCCTTGATCTGTGAAATACGTGCAGCGATCGCATCCTGATCACCGGCACCGTCTACGATTACAGTATTTTCTTTCTGAACCTTTACAGATTTAGCACGGCCAAGCTGATCCAGTGTTGTCTCCTTGAGATCAAGACCAACCTCGTCAGAGATTACTGTACCACCGGTAAGGATTGCGATATCCTCCAGCATTGCTTTTCTTCTGTCACCATAGCCAGGAGCCTTAACAGCAACTACATTGAAGGTACCTCTCAGACGGTTGATAACCAGTGTTGTCAGAGCCTCGCCCTCAACATCCTCAGCGATGATCAGAAGCTTTGCTCCACTCTGAACGATCTCTTCCAGTAATGGAAGAATCTCCTGTATATTAGAAATCTTCTTATCTGTGATCAAAATATATGGATTGTCAAGGTTTGCTTCCATCTTATCCATATCTGTACACATATAAGCGGATACATAACCACGGTCAAACTGCATACCTTCTACAAGGTCAAGCTCTGTCTGCATGGTCTTGGACTCCTCGATCGTGATAACACCATCGTTGGAAACCTTCTCCATTGCATCTGCAACCATCTCACCAACTGCGTCGTCTCCTGCTGAAATAGCAGCAACACGAGCGATCTGATCCTTACCTGTAACCTTTGAACTCATCTCTGCGATAGACTCTACGGCACAGTCACATGCCTTCTTCATACCCTTACGGAGAATGATAGGATTTGCACCTGCTGCCAGGTTCTTCATTCCCTCATTTACCATTGCCTGAGCAAGTACAGTAGCTGTGGTAGTACCATCACCGGCTACATCATTTGTCTTGGTTGCTACCTCTTTAACAAGCTGGGCGCCCATATTCTCAAAGCCATCCTCCAACTCGATATCCTTTGCGATGGTAACACCATCATTTGTGATAAGCGGAGCTCCAAAAGACTTGTCAAGAACGACGTTTCTTCCTTTTGGTCCCAATGTTACTTTAACGGTATCTGCAAGTTTATCAACACCTGCTTCTAAAGCAGCTCTGGCATCTGCGCCAAATTTAATTTCCTTTGCCATGTTAATGAATCCTCCAATCTTTCCTATTACTGATGCTTCTTATCAAATAAAGCATCCGTTATTAATTATTTGATGTTCTTAATCAGCCCTCAACCTTGGCTACAATATCATTCTGACGAACAATAATGTACTCTTCATCCTCAAGCTTTACATTTGTTCCTGCATATTTTGAGTAAATTACTTTATCACCAATTGCAACTTCCATCTTTACTTCATTTCCATCAACAACTCCGCCCGGTCCAACGGCAATTACCTCTGCCTGCTGTGGCTTCTCCTGTGCATTTCCCGGAAGAACAATGCCGGATTTTGTGGTCTCTTCTGCTTCTAACTGTTTTAAAACAACTCTGTCACCCAATGGTACTAATTTCATGAAAATGACCTCCTTATTGACTATTTTTCTATTAGCACTCACTCTATCTGAGTGCTAACCATAAACATAATATATTGCATTTCATTTTTTTGTGCAAGTTTCTCAAGCAAGTAAATCTTTCTTTTTTTTGATTAATTCATTATTATCTGACTTTTTCTGTTTTTTTCTCTTTTAATCTCCTTTTTTTATTTACATTCGCAACATATTTTTCTCAGGGTCTTTCCCCAGAAGGCTATTTCAAGTTTACGAATACTTCCAAATACGTTATAATTATGATAATTATTTTATTATGAAAACAATATCGTTATTACAAGCAACTTTACGCAAAGGAGAATTATCAATGAAAGAACAGCTTTATACAATTCCGGTAAATGATGCATTTGCCGTTGACTGTGAGTGTCCTGTCTGTTCCATGTACGACTCACTGGAGCGGGATGCGATCGAGTTTACCATGGGACCAAGCTACATGGAGGATGATATCCGTATGGAGACAAACAAGATCGGTTTTTGCGGTCATCATGTCAAGCAGCTCTATAAGCACCAGAACCGTCTTGGCCTCGCTTTGATCCTTCACACGCATATGCAGCGCACCAACCGTGATCTTGAAGAACTCCTCTCCTCGGACAAGCCTGCCAAAAAGGGACTGTTTTCCAAAAAGACAGAGAATGTTTCTCCTGTAACAGAATATATCGAAAATCTGAATCATTCCTGTTATATCTGCAACCGGATCGACCGGATCTTTTCCCGGTATCTTGCCACGATCTATCACTGCTATGAGCATGATGAAGAGTTTCGCCGGAAGTTTGCTTCCTCCAAGGGATTTTGTACAAAGCATTTCGGCATGCTTTATGAAGGCGCACCGTCCGCTCTGTCAGGCAAACGTCTGCCGGAATTTATCCAGACTCTGAATCAGGTATATTTAACGAATATGAAGCGTGTTACCGATGATCTGGAATGGTTCACCGACAAGTTTGATTACCGTAACGAGGACAAGCCATGGAAAAACTCTAAGGATGCCCTGCCCCGCAGCATGAACAAAACAAACAGTATTCTTCCACAGTAACATTTTCTTTACTCAAACTTCCCACATCAGAAACAATCTGGGCATATTATAATTCTTGGTGTGGGAAGTTTGAATTCTTTATTTCTATGACACGAAAAATCCCAACTGCCATTTTCAGACAATTGGGATTTTTATATGCTTGCAAAAAACTATGCTTTATTCATATCCTTGTTTAATAATTCCTTAATCTCCCGCGCTCTGTTCTTGATACGCTCGTTAGCTTCCCGTGAGATCAGCACTCTGGAGATCCAGCGGCTGGATTCTTCATAGTGGCCAATACGTCTCGCCAGCTCTGCCAGCAGATAACTGACAGTAATCTCATCCATACCACACATCGGAAATGTTTCCTTGGAAAAAGCTGTTTCAAATCCGGTATATGCATTTTCCAACAGCTCTTTCTCCTGCTCCTTCAGCTCTTTTATCTGCCCCTCACGCTTTGGCGTGTCCTCAGGAAGAGATTCCGCTTTTCCACGGCAGATCCATGCCATTTTGAGACAGGTGTATGCTCTCTCACTTTCCTTGGCCTTCTTGATGACCGTATTAAGAAGAGCAAGCTGATGTCTTTCAAGTGCATCATCATAAGTATAAATATTTTCCGTCGGCGGCAGTCCCTTAAAATTGGAAGAAATATTCTCCCGGATGAGTCTTGCCTGCGCCGGCATCATAAATTTAAAGAACCGGTCAAGTGCGGCATAACCACAATGCGGACAAACCACTGCATCGTATTTCAGACAATCCACATACTGATATTTCGGACGCAGATCGGTATCTGCAGCCAGCAGCTTAACTTTACCGGTACGGATCTTTTTGGAATGAAACTCTTTGTCGCATACCGGACACACATATGTTTTTTCAAACAGAAAATCCGCTTCAGTCACTGCTGCGGCCTTTTTTTTGCCATCCTTTGCCTCTTCTTTTTTGGAAGTATCCTCAAATACCTCTACCTTCTCCAATTTTCCCAGACCAAGCTTGTCCAGACCTGAAAAAATGCCTTTCATGGTAACCCCTCCATTCTGCACTTGTCAATTGAAGATCATTTATTCGGACGATAAGAACTCTTCAATGATACAATGCGGTTAAATACTAAATGATCCTTTGAAGAATCCTTTGAATCTACACAAAAATAACCATGACGAACAAACTGGAAACTCTCTGTCGGTTCTGCTTCTGACAAAGCAGGCTCTACATAACAGTTCTCCATGATGGTGAGGGAATTTGGATTTAAGTTAATGCTTCCATCCTCATTATAGACCCCCTTTTCCTCGTCAACGATATTTTCATATAAACGAACCTCTGCCTGCTGTGCTGTATCAGCACATACCCAGTGGATCGTTCCCTTTACCTTTCGTGCATTAAAACCGGAGCCGCTCTTGGTTTCCGGATCATACGTGCAATGAACCTCTGTCACATTGCCATCCTCATCAGTGACATAATCTGTACATGTTACAAAATATGCATTCATCAGACGAACCTCGTTGCCCGGATACAGACGGAAATACTTTCTCGGTGGCTCGATCATAAAATCCTCCCGATCAATATAAAGCTCTCTGCCAAACGGAACCTTCCGGGTTCCCATTTCCTCATTTTCCTGATTGTTGGAAACATCCAGATACTCAATCTCATTCTCCGGATAATTTGTGATCACAAGCTTGATCGGATCGAGAACTGCCATCATGCGAGGACGCTTCAGCTTCAGATCCTCACGGATGCAGTATTCTAACATTGCATAGTCAACAGAACCCTGGGATTTTGATATACCGCAAAGCTCCATAAATTTCCTGATAGACTCCGGAGTAAAACCACGACGGCGCAGTGCAGCAATGGATACAAGACGCGGATCATCCCATCCGTCTACAATCTTTTCCTCTACCAGCTTCTTGATATAACGCTTACCTGTGACTACATTGGTCAGGTAAAGCTTGGAAAACTCAATCTGCTTTGGTGGATTTTCAAACTCCAGCTCTCTGACAACCCAGTCATAAAGCGGACGATGATCCTCAAACTCCAGTGTACAGATAGAATGGCTGATACCCTCAATGGCATCCTCGATCGGGTGTGCAAAATCGTACATCGGATAAATACACCATTTGTCCCCTGTATTGTGATGGTTCATATGGGCTACACGATAAATGACCGGATCACGCATATTGATATTTGGTGATGCCATATCGATCTTGGCTCTCAGCACCTTCTCGCCATCCTCGAATTCATCGTTTTTCATTCTCTCAAACAGATCAAGATTTTCTTCTATGGAACGATCTCTATAAGGGCTGTCCTTGCCCGGCTCCTTCAATGTACCGCGATACTCTCTGATCTCATCTGCAGAAAGATCACAGACATAAGCCTTTCCCTTTTTGATCAGCTTCACAGCACATTCATACATCTGATCAAAATAGTCAGAAGCAAAATATACCTGAGCAGGATCAAGATCTCCGCAGATCCATTTTACATCCTCCATAATAGAATCAACAAACTCTGTCTTCTCTTTCATCGGGTTTGTGTCATCAAATCGAAGATGGAATGTACCATTATATTCCTCTGCCAAACCGGAGTTTAACAAAATTGACTTGGCATGTCCGATATGCAGATAGCCGTTTGGCTCTGGTGGAAATCTCGTTACCACCTTCTTGCAATGCCCTTCTTCGATGTCCTTATCAATGATATTCTCGATAAAATTGCGGGAAACCACCTCTGTCTCCTCTGTCACATTCTCTAATTCTTTACTCACTGTGTCTCCTCCTTTGGTGACAAAATACTCTTTACATCATACCACATTAAATGCTTTTCGCAAAGACATTTTTTCTTGTATAACGCAGAAAAAAGGATTCCTCCCGGAATCCCTCTCTACTGTCTGTAATTATCTTACTTAAAACGATGTCCTCCGAGGCGAAAACGTGCTCCGGATAAATACACACTAAAGAAATGAAAACTCTTAAAATTCTTCTTGTCTCCACGGTACATAATATAATTCTGACCGGATAAGACGCTCTTCGCGGCTTTAATACAATCCTTCCACTGACTGTTGTTGACCTTTCCCGCATCATACTGGGAAAGACGTTTCTTTAAGGCACCGTTACGGACCGGTGAAAACTGTCCCTTCTGGTAAACAACCTTACGGATGGTATTTGGAAATGCATTGGATGATACACGATTCATAATAACAATTCCTACTGCAACCTTACCCTGGTAGCTCTCTGCTCCAGCCTCACAGTTTATGATCGATGCCATCAGACGAAGATCAGATTTTTTATAAGATGATCTCTTGACCGATTTGTCAGCCTTTGTATTGACCGCAGACTTTGTAGCTGTGGCACTTACCTGTGCAGCAACTGATACCGTATTTTTTGAAAGACCTAACATTAACATCGCAAATAGTAAAAGTGTTGCATATTTTTTAAACTTCATGATAACCTCCTGAATGAAAACAACATCCGGCAACATTCTGCGCCTTCCGCTGCTTAACATTTATGTAACAATTATATCACATTATTTTAAAAAATCAACCCAAATTGCAATAATTATAATTTCCTTCTAAACAAAATTCTAATTTTATTGTCAATTTTATACAAAAAAACAGCAGAAAATACAATTATTTTTAGAAAAAACGTCGTATTTTCTGTCGTTAAATAAACGGAATGTATATTCCGTGTAATATTTGTAACAAATTACACGGTAATCTTTGTAACAAACTTTCAACAATACCGGCAAAACATGCTGTGGAGCCCATTTTATCTGTATTTCAGCATATCCCGATAGGCTAACGTACCTCCAAACAGATCCAGTGCACTACCAATGGTAAAATCAAGTTTTCCCGCTCCGCAACTTTCTATAAAGAAGAGATCCTCCTGATCATGAATCCCTCCGGCATAAGTTATGGGACAATCCATATGCTGTCCCAAAAAAGATAACAGTTCCTTCTCCACGCCCCCCTGCTTTCCTTCTACATCAACAGCATGTATCAGAAATTCATCACAATATTCCCTCAGCATATGAAGTGTTTCCTGATCTAAACAGACATCTGTTTTTTTCTGCCAGCGGTCTGTCATAATATAATAACCGTCCTCATATCTGCGGCAGCTGAGATCCAGCACAAGATGTTCCTTTCCGATCAGCGACGTAAGCTTTTCCAGACGCCTGAGATCCACTGTTCCGTCCCGAAAAACATACGAGGTAACGATCACATGACTTGCCCCCATATCAAGAAACTTCTCTGCATTATCCGGACAGATACCTCCTCCGATCTGCATGCCTCCCGGATATGCACCCAGAGCCCCCTCAGCCTGCTGCACATCCTTCCCATACCATTCACTTCCGACCGGATTCAGCAAAATAATATGACCTCCGCGAAAACCGTCTTTCCGGTACATCTCTGCATAATATGCACCATCATATTCTGAAATATAATTGTTCTGCGCCTGATTGCCCTGATCCAACAGGCTTCCACCTACAATCTGCTTTACCGCACCGTTATGAATGTCAATACATGGTCGAAATCTCATCTTGATGTTATCTCCTTTGCAATCTGATCAAAGTCTGCTTCCTTTGATATGCTGTAATTTCCTGCCTTGATCTTGCTGCTGTACCCGTGCTTGTCCATATAAGAATCAAACGCCTTGGCATCAGAGATCAGATCCATTTCCTCCAGCTTGCGGCTGACATCGGCAGACCAGTCACCGGCCTGAATCTCCAGTTCTTTTGTGGATTTTTCGAAATCATCCTTAATTTTCTTTTTTTCCTGATCAAATTCTTTCCGATCTGTTTCCTTCTTCTGAATGGTTTTGTCGGGCTTTTTTGTTTCTTTGGGCTTCACAGTCGCCGAATCCTTTTTTTGCGCTGCCTGTGATGTAGCAGATGGCGCAGGTAATGATGTCTCATCCTTATCGGTCGGCGACGATGTCTGAAACAGCGCCTCCTCCCCGGCAGTATATGTCATCCCCAGCTGCTTTGCTTTTTTGATCACTGCCGCATCTGATGTCCTCATGAGACACGATATGCCTAAAATAACAGCTGCAAAAAGAACTCCTGTCCCAAAACCGCGTATAAAGGATTTCTTATCCATGTCTTCCTCCACTTCTGTTTAACGATTTTCATAAAGATCGATCACAAATTTAACTTCTCCCTGACCAAGGGATAACATCTTTGATATTTCTAAAATGGAATGTCCTTCCTTATAAAGATGTATGATCTCTGTATTATGGTTCTCCTCATCCATCAGCTGCTCTGATGTCGTCGAAGCTTCCTTTTTTTTCTGAGCCTCCTGTGGGGCAGCTTTTCCCTTTATGGTCTGTTCTGTCTGTTCCATCCCCATGGCCAGCTTTTCAGCCTGTGTACTGCTCAGATCTGTCTTCACGGTATTTTGATCTTTATTGTTTGTTTTCCCGATTGCTGCCCCTGTTTCCAATGTAATTCTGCTTTCCTGCAGCAAATTCAGCGCATCCATCATCTTCTGGTATTCTTTGGCCGTCTCATCATGGATCAGTGCCTTTACAGAATCCACATGGTGTACCAGATCCTTGATATCCTCTTCCTTTTCCTTGAGCATATCATACAGAAATACTACTTCTTCATGATTTTTTGCCATACGTTTTAGTACTTCCTCGGAATATTCATTCATTCCCATGAGCTTGTCATTGGACATCCTGCTTAATTCCTCTGAAGCCGAAGCAAGCATATCTTCTTTGTAATCATTCAGCTTTTCCCGGATCTCATCCTCCTTCGGAAAATCCTCTGTAAAAGGGTTCTCTTCGCTGTTGTCTTTTTTGTCTTCCTGCTTTTCCCCTGTAATACGGTAACTCATGATCACGGCTCCAAGCCCGATCAGTATCATTACGATTTCCAAAATAACCATTGTTGTAAATTCCTTATCTTTTTATTTGGATATTATCCGGCAATGCTCTTGTATTATCATACCTTCATATCAAAAAAGCTTCCACCGGTCCTTGGATCCCCGGACTCTTCCTGCTGACGTTTTTCCGAATGATCACTTCCTTTTCCGCCGGAACCCTTTTTTCCTTTTCTCTTCTCTTCCTCCTTCAGATAATCTTTATTCTCTGCTTTGGAACGGCGGATCGTCTGATGGGAATTCTGATGCACCTGCTGTTGAACCTGTGAAGCCACCTCCTGCTGGGCATGCTCATATCTCACC
>CAKRHL010000071.1 GCA_934338765.1 uncultured Lachnospiraceae bacterium
GCTGCCAGCTCCTCGCTGGTCATCACCGTATCCTCCACCACATCATGAAGCATACCGGCTACTATCGTCTCTTTGTCCAGCTCCAGCTCTGCCAGAATAATACAGACACATACCGGATGAATAATATATGGCTCTCCTGACTTTCTAAGCTGTCCGTCATGCGCTTTATAAGCAATGCGGTATGCCTTTTCGATCATGGAAATATCATCCGATGGATGATACTGTCTGATCATTTTGATCAGCTTTTCATACAATACCTGAGGCTCTGTAAAATCCTCCGGTATGGTGCTTGTAGCCAGTTCTCCGTTGTCAATTTTGATTTCAGGTCCGTTTTTATCCATATTGAGTCACTCCATTCTGCATCTGATTCTGTCAGTTTCTATCGTATCTTCCATCATGCTTTCTCTTTGATGCATTACGGCACCGTATAAGTCCATGCCGATTTTACCTGCCCCACCACTGTATCGATATTCCATCGCTTTTTACTTCTCGTAACGCTGTTTGGATCATTTAACATCAGCTTTCCATCCTCCGTAAGTCCCGTCAGAACAATAAAATGTCCTGTGGTGGTAAAATCTCCGGGCTTCATGCTACAAATGACAGGCTGCTTCTTTTCCAACGCAGATTTCAGCGAATCTTTTCCAACTACTACAGACTCCGCCTTTAATCCCAGCTTTTTCGCTCCGGATGACATAAGCGACCATGCTGTTCCGGAAGCTACGGTACAATAATTATTTTCCACACTAAACTCGGCAATAGCGTCCGGCGATTGGGAGGTGTCCTTTAACAGTCCTGCTGCCACCATGGAAAGACATGTGGGACCACATCCGTTGATACCTATATTATCGTTGCCATATGTCAGATATCCCCAGCGACCGTCCCACTGCTGAAAACGAGGGATCCCATTCTCTGCGGAGTCAAGTTCCTCCTGAGTCACACTTCCGGAGGGTTTGATATCTGATTTATGCTTTGGATAGTTTTCCACAAAATCAAGTGCATCCGGATTGTTTGACGCCAGCTTTAACATACTTTCACTGTATTCATACAGATTTTGTAAAATATTATCTACCTGAGGATATTCTTTCCTCATATTTTCCAGCTTAGCGGCATATTCCTCAAAGCCCTCCGGTACAGAATAATCCGGCACCTTCTCTGTGGGCGCCACACTTGCCTCAACCTGCTTCTGATTCTTTGTGGCACCGCTCCCGGCATTTCTGACAGCACGGACTCCCAGACGGATCAGTCCTACCATCAACAGAAGGATCAGAACTCCTGCCGTTCCAACAACCACCCGTGCGATCATGATCTGCCGGCGGCGTTCTCTTCTGCGCTTCAGTCTGTGAAGATATCTCCGATATTCTCTCTCTTCCTCTTCCGTTCTTGGTCTGTCCATAGTATTCCCCCTTTTTCTTTACAACTCGCAGTCTATATCCATAAGCCGCCTCATCAGGGTCTCAAACTCCTGTTCACTGATCTTTTCATCCTCAAGCTGATCCGTGATCAGCTCTTCAATCTCATCCCAGCTGTACTGGCTCTTCCCCTGCTCCAGACGGTCCAATTCTTTGTCCCAATTCCGGTACTCTGACATACTGTTCCTCCGTTCCTTCTATCACAAATATACTCACGTAACATAATATAATAATTTTCTATTTTCTGTCAATCTCCTGTTGCAGGCAGTTATTGATCAGCTCCATGGTCCGCTTCGTTGAATCTCCGTCCAAAGCTCCCAGAAAAAGCTTACGAAACTGTCCCTTCGCCATGGAAATATCTGAGCTGCCGTCATCCTCGCCCGTAATCATCTTTTTTATCTCCTTTTCCAGCTCCTGCAGATCACCTGTGATCCTGCCCGGTGCAAAGGAAGCAAAATCAAAGTAAATATCACGTTTTTTCAGATATTCCTGCAGATCAAAGGTATAAAATAACATAGGTATCTCTAAAAGAGACGCCTCAAAAATAACAGAGCTGTAATCTGTGATCAGCAAAGACGTGATAAATAAAAGATCATTTATATTCTCTGATACTGACAGATCAAGGATCCTATTCTGATACTCCTGTGGAATCTCACATTTTTTCTTTACAAACGGATGATTTTTCAGGATCAAAATAGTATCATCCGGTAATCTGCTCATGATCTGTGCCACCGGAAACTTGTCCCATGGATAATACGCCGTCTTATTTCCACTGCCCCGGAATGTGGGCGCAAATAATATCACTTTTTTGTCCCTGCAGACCGGATATTTATCCAAAAGTTTTTTTCTGATCTCTGCGGCATATCCCTGGTCAAAAAATATATCTGTCCTTGGCACTCCTATGGGATGTACCACCGGCTCATCTACTCCGAACGCCTCACTGTAAAACGGAACAACTCCTTCACTGCTTGCCAGAACCGCCGTATAGCTTCTATGATTTCTTGTGGACTGCTTCAAATGATCCACGATCCCAAGCTCGGAAAGACCAAACAGCTTAAACGCACCGCAGGCATGCCACATCTGAAGGATCTGCGTCTCTCTTCGTATGGATAGGGCATGAAGCTGTGGCACAAAATCCTCCAAAATGATCAGCTTCGCCGCCGCAGTCATCTCTGCACATGTTCTGATCTGACTTCTGGTAAGCTTATGGATCGGACATTCTGTCAAAAACTCCCGGTATGGATATCCCGCCTTTTGAACCTCCGACCGGATGCGATCCAGATTACCTCCTGCCTCCAGTCTTCTCTCCGACAAAAATAAAATCCCCCTTGTCTCCGGATACTTCCGGCAGGCACGGTCATAACATTTCTTATAATAATTTGTCTTATATTCCCTGACACTGTATCCATATCCGGTCCAATCCTTCACAAGACCATGGGCATGATAAAATACCGCACTTTTCCCCTGTCGTCCGGCTGCTGCCGGATGAAGCCTGTGAAGTCCATGTTGCGCAAGCACACCATCTATCAGCCATATTGGAAGCAGTATGGTACATATCCCATAAAAAAAAGTATTGGTCACCCTGCGCAAAAAAGATACCGGTGGACATACCTTATAAAACAATGTTCCGGGCAGCTCCAACAACGTGTCGGTATATGTCCATAAAGCCTCCTCTGTACAGAAAGCTGCCGACAAAGCTACATCCTCCTGCGCCGTAGGAAACTCCTCCCAAAAAACATACCGTAATTCCACAGAAACATGGGCTGTATATATCCTTCTGTCTCCCTCCTCTTTCTGATACTGGGCAGATACCGGAAAATATCTTTTACCGCAGGAAGCTTCAAATACCAGTGAGATCCTGAACTTTTCTGCCTGTATCTTCCGTGAAGCCTCACACTGCACATCAACATTTAATATATTGTGTTCCTCATCAACACAATATTGTTTTATCCCAACCATCATCCCTGTTTTCCTCCACACAGTATTATTATTAAATAACAGTGTATCATAAATGGCTGGTATTTCATAATCTTTTTGAAATACCAGCCATCTTGATGGTAAATAATATTGTAATCTTATTTCGTTAATTTTGTAACATAGCTGACCGGAAGAGCGCATATTCTGTCTACCCGCTGCTCCGCAGTGTAAAACGATACCGACTCAAATACAATGTAAATGCGGTTTCCACTGATCGTGATCTCCTCATTCATGGTTGGCACCTCAACTGTGCTTCGTACCTTCCCAAGAGAGATGATTCCTTTTGATGCTTTCTTCAGATTTGGTTTATATACATCCAGCTGATGCATATATCCACGTTTTTTCGGATCCGTCTGGCAGGATCTCGAAACAATGAGTCTGCCATTCCCCGAAAATGCAATTCCCTGAACCCGTGTCGGCATAGAGATCGTCTTTAACGGTGTCAGCTCCGGCTTAGATCCCTTCTTGGCAATCTTGTAGCTTACCAGATATCCCGGTTTCAGCTCATCATAAGAAGCAACCCATAAAAGTTTTTTGTAATAAGTAACCGTTGCTGCCTGCTGTGGCAGATTGATCTCCACACCATATGCGCTCAGCTCCAGATACGGATCCTGATTGTCAATCGCATCCTTTACAGCAGAGAATGGTACGCTTCTCAAAGTCTTTGCCTGTGTGATCCAGAGATTTTTTCCATCAAAGGCAATGCCGCCTGCATGTGACTTGTTTGGCAGAATGATCGTCGTCATAAGCTCCTTGTCCGCCTTAGACACTACATAAACGACAGAATTCTCTACCCCTTGGCTGTCATATGCCGTAATAAAGAAATATGATTTTGCCACTGTGATCCCCTGTGGTATCATGGTTGCACAACCAAACTCTGCCACATTTGTGACCGACATTCCCGGTATAGGAAAACTCTTTGCATAGTCCAGTTTTTTTGCAAAATTCTTATTCTTTTTGCAAGCTGCTGACTTCTTAAAGGTTGATGTTGTTTTAAATAATTTTGCCTCTGTACTTGTAGCATTGACCTCTGCCGCCATCGCTGTTTTTTCTTCTGAGGCTTTGCTTTCATAAACAACACCATTGTAAGAACGATATGCTGTAACATAATATTTATAGGACTGACCATTCTCCAGATTTGTATGGATAAACTTCTTATTGGCCTTGCCCTCCAATGTTGTGAGCAGTACATACTGCTCTCCCTGCTTGATATATACATTGTAGCCCATCGCACCTGTGATGGCTGCCCAGGTTAATCTCACTCTCTGATTACCACCCTTGATCGCCACAATTGGTGCCTTTGGCAGAGAACATGTAAAGATTGCCGGTGACTCCTCACCCACATTGTCTGCTGTTCCGGCATACGCCACGATCTTGTACTGGTATGTTTTGCCGGCCTCCAGTGTCGTATCCTTATATTCTCCCACGGTAGATGTACCGATTTTTTTGAATTTGCCGCCTGTTCCTGCACGATAGATAATATAACCGGTTGCAGACGGGATATCCTGCCAGCGTAATACTACGCTTGTGGAGGTATTGTCTGATATCGTGAAGGTTTCAACCTTCTCAGGCTTTGTGTATACAACTGTTGTGACAGCAAAATCACTTCGGCATGCTGCATCATCATTGACCGCATAAATGGCCAGATAGCACTCTTCACCTGCCGGCAGACCGCCAACGCTGATACTGGAGCCACTGGTTGCTGTATAATATTCATATTTTTCCTGTGAAACATCATACTTATAAATATAATAACTTGTAGCATTTACAACCGGTGCCCACTGGTATGTGATGGAATATTTTGTAATCTCGGTTGCTGTCACCGGAGACATCACGATACCCGGATCCACGGTAACTGCCGCTCCCGAAACAACGATCGTTGATGTATCCTGTGGTCCCGCTGCTGCTTTGACATTTTCCTTCTGCCACATACCTGTCGATGATACGACCTGCAGTGCCAATAGGATGACTGCCATGACAAAAGCCAACTGTTTGTGATTTCTGATTTTTTCCATTTTATCCTCATTTCTGTACTGTATATTCTCCCATCCTCAGTCTGCCACAGTACAGGCAGCTGCGATCCGGCTTCTCAGCCTAATATCTTCAGGATCCGCCCGCAGGCATCCCCATTAATATTATCATATTGAAATTTGACAAAATTTTGTCTTTTTAGTAAATTATCACATTTTTTTTGCAGAATTTCATAAAACTCCTGCTGTGTATGTGCAATCTCTCCCGGCATCATCTCTTCATAATCGAAATAAAAGCCTCTGTCATACTCCGGCAGATCATAGGCAAACAATATAATGGGCTTATTTAACAAAGCATACTCCACAACAGAGGATGAGTAATCTGTCACCAGCATATCCGATACCAGATACAGATCTGTAATATCATTATAGTTTGTCATGTTATAGCAAAAACTATTCTCAATGATATTTTCCATCGGAAATTTGGGATGCATCCGAATAAAAATCACCCATTCCGGTCCCAAAATATCATGTATCCCGGAAATGTCAAACTGTTCCAGAATATTTCTGTTTTCTTCCTCCGTCCGCCGAAAAGTTGGCGCATAAAGAAGAATTTTTTTGTCTTTTAAAGACGGATATTTTTGATAAAACTGTTTCTTTCTTTGATCTATTCTGTCCTTATCAAAATAAATATCCGTAATAGGGATCCCCACAGGATAAATGCGTTCTTCCGCCACAGCAAAAGCCTCCTGATAAAAAGGCATTACCTGCTTTGACGTCACAAAAAGATGTGTGATCCTCTGATTGGCACGTCGTACGATCTCTGACACAGCAGGATCCTCCTCTGTAGAAAGACCAAACCGCTTAAATGCCCCTGCTCCATGCCACAGCTGTACAAACTGCGTCTGTCTCTTCTCTGTTTTCATGTAGCAAAGAGGCAGAAAATTGTCATTCATAAACACCTTTTCTGCTGTTGCCATGTGATATGGAAAGATCACAAAAAACAATACCATATCCCCGATCAGTTTCCCTATGGTCTTACGTTTTCCGCTATCCGGTTCACGAAACAGATCCCGTTTCACAAGTACCTTGATCGTATATCCCGCTCTGTGCCGTAATGCTTCACTGATTTCCCCGAGATTCCCATTCAGGCCGTGATTATGGCCATTCCATAAGACAATCTTCCCCTGCTCCACATTACAAAACAAGCTGCATATATTATATATACATGCAAAAAATAAATATCCAATTACTTTCATAGTATCTCTTCTTTTCCTTATGTTAAACAAATCCATTTTGTATTATATCAAATATCCGCCTTTATTACCACAAGGAAATAAAAGAGCTCTGTATAATAACATGTTTGAGATAAATGCATAAATTATTTATAGCAGATAATTTGCGAATCAGGAGGTACAATATGCAGCATGTCGCAGCACTGATCCACCTAAATGCCGCACGCAGCCTGAATCTCACCGGAAAAGGAGTCGGCATCGCGATTTTTGATACAGGTATCGGCAGACACCCTGACCTTACACTATATGATTCCAGACTCCTCACCTTTGTGGACACTGTAAATCACAGAAAAAATTATTATGACGACAACGGACACGGAACCCATATCTCCGGTATCATTGCCGGAAACGGATATGCAAGTCACGGTAAATATGAGGGAATAGCACCAAATTGTCATTTTGTAATGATCAAGGTACTAAATCAAAAGGGAGAAGGGAACATTGAAGACGTTCTCACCGGTATCCGCTGGCTTCTTGCCCATTATAAAGAATACAATATCCGCATCGTGAACATTTCCGTTGGCAGCAGCCGGGGCAAACATTTTGACGAAGCCTCTCCCCTTGTCCGCGGGGTGGAAGCTCTATGGGAAGAGGGCCTTGTGGTCCTGACTGCAGCCGGCAACCATGGACCGGGTCCTCATACCATCGGCGCCCCCGGCAACAGCCGCAAGATCATTACGGTTGGCGCCTCCGATGTGATGCAGACAGGAAACGGTCGGGACTATTCCGGACGTGGTCCCACAGAAAGCTGTATTAAAAAACCGGATATTGTTGCTCCCGGTTCCAATATCACAAGCTGTCAGCCAATCCAGACGTTTTCTCCCGGTTTATATGGCCATGCTTACGACACCATCTCTATGGAAAAATTGTATCACAGCCGCAGTGGCACCTCTATGTCAACTCCTGTTGCCAGTGGTTGTATTGCCTTGCTTTTACAGCAGCGTCCTTATCTTTCCAACCGTGAAGTGAAGATCCTGCTAAAAAAAACAGCAGTCGATCTCGGATACGACCACTCCCGCCAGGGTTGGGGAATGATCCGTCTGGACCGGCTGCTGTATATGTGATCAGCAAACCATTTTTTTATTGAAGAAAACTGTCAACTGCCTGCAAAAACTCTCCCATCTGATTTTTGGAAAGCTGGGCGTCTGCTCCCAGCATTTCCCCTTTGCGGCGCATATCTTCATTGATCAAAGATGAGAAGATGATCACAGGTATATCCCTCAGCTCCGGATCCTCTTTCATCAACTTTAACAGACGATGACCATCCATCTGTGGCATTTCAATATCTGTTATAACACACTTGACCCGCTGCTGCAACGTGCCCTCTTTTTTATATTGCTGCAAAAGATTCCATAACTCCAATCCATTATTCATCGGAATCACATTGGTATATCCTGCCTTTGTCAACCCATCATAGATCAGCATACTAAGCAGATGAGAATCTTCAGCAAACAAAATCGGTGAGTGATTCTCCTTACGCTCTCCAATATGTCCCATATCCGACGTGCTCATACCGACTTCCGGTGCAATCTCTGCTACAATTGCCTCAAAATCCAGGATCAGAACAAGCTTGCCATCCAGATTGACAATTCCGGTGATCATACTCTTGGATGAATTGCATATCATACTATCCGGCTGAATGATCTGTCCCCAGTTTACTCTATGTATCCCTACCACTCCATGAACATGAAAACCTGTACTTACCATATTGAAATTGGTAATAAGAAACATATCCTGTGTAGGCTCATCCATCTGCTCCTGCATTCCCAGAGCCCTTGCCAGATTCACTACAGTGATCGTCTCACCGCGCGTACTAAATGCCCCCTCCACATTGGCATGACTGTTTGGTATCGGAGTCAACGGCTGGCATGATATGATCTCACGGATCTTTGCTACATTGATCCCGTAGTAATTTCCTGCCACCATAAATTCCAAAATCTCTAATTCATTTGTTCCACTTTCCAGTAAAATATTTGTATCCATAATCTGCCTCCCTCGCGCAAATTCCGTTCTATAAATTCTTAACTATAATTTTACAATAGCCCCCATTGTTTTTCAAGTAACTTTTGACTTATCCTGCCATATCCTTTAATATATGAAAGAGAAAATTGCATATATCATTGCAAAATTATACATAACGGAGGAAATCCATGAATAATAATATTATCCTGATAGGCATGCCCGGCTGCGGTAAAAGCACTATCGGTGTTGTTCTGGCCAAAAGTCTCGGATATCGTTTTATCGATTCGGATCTGTTGATCCAGGAACGTGAACAGCGTCTCCTTCACGAAATAATCACACAGGATGGTTTAGAAGCTTTCAATCAAATAGAAAACCTGGTTAACGCATCTATTGAAACCTCTTCCTCTGTCATTGCAACAGGAGGCAGCGTCATCTATGGTCAGGAAGCAATGAAGCATTTAAAGAAGATCGGCACTGTCATCTATCTGCAGCTTCCGGAAAATCTACTGTCCGAAAGACTGGGAGACTTGAATCAGCGGGGAGTATCCATAAAAGCCGGGCAGACGCTTCATTCCCTTTATGAGGAAAGAATACCTCTCTATGAAAAATATGCAGATATTACCATTGACTGTGCTAAAAAAGAGATCAGAGACTGTGTTTATGAAATTAAAAGCATGATTCAAAATGGAAATCAATAAATTGCTTCTCAATTCTCGTTGGCTCCACTCTGCGTTATGAGCATTTCCCTATACCCTAACACAAGGGCAAAACCAGCGTTTTGCCCTTGATCTCTATTGCGTTACAAACATTTTTCTGAAATCAAAAAAACTCTTTCAGCAAAACTGCTAAAAGAGTCTATATATAGTACCTTCAAAACTGTATACCGATTATAACATC
>CAKRHL010000072.1 GCA_934338765.1 uncultured Lachnospiraceae bacterium
GTCTTCCATTTGCGATTTTGCGCAGAAGAGGGGGCACCGGTCTCCACGATGAGGCTTGATATGATCCACGACTGTAGTTGCTTGATGACCTCCTCTCAAATAAAAACAGAGCCAAATCAGCTGATGGAATATTCCATCTCAACGGAAATGTTTATGATATCGAGATGCAGGTATTCAATGCCGGGGACCTGCCACTACGAAGCCGTTATTACCACAGTGAAATGGACAGTTATCAGATTCTGCGGGGACAGGACTACATTGAGCTAAAAGCGTCTATTGTAATCTTCCTGCGCAGCTTTGATCTCTTCGGGCAAAACAGAAGTATTTACACATTCCAATCACTGTGCCGGGAGGACCCTGATATTTCACTGAAGGATAACAGACAAACAATCTTTGTAAATATCGAAGGCGATAGAACCGGTCTTTCACCGGAGCTGATAAGCTTTCTTGACTACTTAAAGACGACAGAACCGACAGACGACTTTACCACCAGCCTGAACAGCAAAGTCAAAAGATTACGTAATGATCTTGATTGGAGGGAAAATTACATGACCTTGGAAAGAAAGATGGAAGAACGTTTCAAAGCCGGAATAGAGGTGGGCAGAGAACAGGGAAAAGCACAAACCCTCAAGGATATGACATTAAAAAAGCTTGCAAAAGGCAAATCGATCCCGCAGATTGCTGAAGAGTGTGAGGAATCTATAGAAACGATCCAGTTTTTGATTACAGAGATGGAGAGAGAAAATAGCTGAGTCAACTCAGATTTTGGTTCTCTGCTCTTATCTGCCTTTATCATCCCGGCACTTTTTACAAGCATTTTGTAACCACATTATGCCTAAAATGCAAGAGAGCCGGATTACTCCGACTCTCTCAAGTATGCATCCGCATATGTATATCCCAATGAGTGTTTTAATGTATAGCAGGTTTAAAACTATAACTATTGACTGGAACCGGATATTCTGTTGTTCCATCAGAAACCTTGATTACAACCTGAACAGAAATCTTATAAGCATCCTTATTTTCGGACATTGCTGTTACGAGTGTTTCAAGTTCATCATCCGTCAAAGTAATAGTAGTTTCCATTTCTCCTGTTTCTGAATTATAGGTCGTAGAACTTGTTCCTATAGAGCCATAATCATCACTTTGTTTCTGAATGTTAATATTAGCATAGCAGAGACTCTGTCCTTCAATCGGCATAGTTAACTTTGTTTTAATAGTATTATTAGACCCAATTTCAATTCCCTCATTCTTGGTAAAATCATATGTAGGCATTACATTCAGATCTAACATTCTTACCTTAATCGTTGTAACTCCATCAAAGACAATTCCTACATTATCATTTTTCAAAACGTTTGCAAAGGCTACATCTATATTATCGTTTTGCAGCCATGCCATATAGCCTCCCTTTGTATAAGTATCACTCTCTTCATCGTACTTTACATAATTGGTATTTCCAATTCCCCAACCTGCTCCTACATGATCAAGTCTCAATACAGGCTCAACGAGTCCAGTGGTATCTGCATCAGTATCGATCTTAGACATATCGATACCAAGTTTAACCTGTTCTCCATCCTTATCATCAATGACTTTTGAGAAGAATACCCCTTCAAATTTATCAGCAGCTCCATCTAATGTAATCTTACCATTTTCATCCATAGTTGCCGTTACTGTATAGATTGAATCCGGTGCGAGCGTTGACACAGGATCTGGATCCTCAGTCTCCTCCGGTGGAGCTGTTGTGGTTGCCGGTGCATCCGTCTTAGCCGGTGCTGTTGTGGTTGCCGGTGCATCTGTCTTTGCCGGTGCATCTGTCTTTGCCGGTGCATCCGTCTTAGCCGGTGCTGTTGTGGTTGCCGGTGCATCTGTCTTAGCCGGTGCATCTGTCTTAGCCGGTGCATCTGTCTTAGCCGGTGCATCTGTCTTAGCCGGTGCATCCGTCTTAGTCGGTGCTGTTGTGGTTGCCGGTGCATCCGTCTTAGCCGGTGCATCTGTCTTAGCCGGCGCATCTGTCTTAGCCGGTGCTGTTGTCTTAGCCGGAGCTGTTGTCTTAGCCGGAGCTGTTGTTGCAGGTGCTGTTGTTGCAGGTGCCGGTGTTACGCTTCCTGTTGGTGATGGCGCCGGTGTGCTTGTTGGCTCTGCGCTCTCAGATGGTGATGGCGCCGGTGCCGGCGAATCTGATGTGCTTGGTGACGGAGCCGGTGACTCTGATGTACCAGGTGTTGGCTCTGCGCTCTCAGATGGCTCTTTTGTCTCAGCCGGTGCTTCTGTCTTGGCTGGGGCCTCTGTCTCAGCCGGTGCCTCTGTCTTGGCAGGTTCCTCAGTCTTCTCAGGAGCCTTTGTCTCGTCCGGTGCTTTGGTCTCATCCGGAGCCTTTGTCTCGTCCGGTGCTGTGCTTGGCACCTCAGTCGGTACTACACTTGGCACTACACTTGGTGCCACGCTAGGTACTACACTTGGCACTACGCTAGGTACTGCACTTGGTGCGACACTTACAACCGGTGCGTTGGTTGCTGCAGCTGCTTTTACTGTTACCTTTGCTGTTAATTTCTTGGAGGTTTTCTTGCCCTTCTTAGGCACATATGTAACCTTGGCAGTAACTGTAGTTTTTCCTTCCTTTAACCCAGTTAGTTCCCCCCCCGAAATACTTGCGATCTTCTTGTCTTTTACAGACCATTTTACCTTCTTGATCTTCTTGACTTTGCTCTTCTGAACTTTCAGCTTCACCTTTCCACCTACAGTTACAGAAACGGATGTCTTGTTCAATTTGACGGTAGCCTTTTTGGTTGCTGCTCCTGCTTTTGCGCCGGGTACTGCGCAAACAGAGAGAACCATTGCAGCAGACAATGTGTATGCTGTCGCTTTTTTGAATGTTCTTTTTCTCATTCTGATAAAACCTCCTTCTTGTTCCCTCCTCGTCATCTGAGGGTACACATAAATAACAACACTATCAGCATACCATTTTTGTGACAAATTAACAAGATATTTCTTAAATTTTTCTAAACTCTTATTGCTTTTTTATCCTCAATGCCTCATATCTTTCCCGATCTATGAAATCCTGCACAAAAGAAGTGGCCGGATGACGGCAGATTTCTTCCGGAGAACCAATCTGCTCGACCCGTCCCTGATTGGTGACAATGATCGTATCCGCCACCTCCATTGCCTCCTCCTGGTCATGGGTAACAAAGATACTGGTCACGCCGACCCTGCCGATCATTTCCTTCAGCCAGCTCCGAAGCTCTCTGCGCACCTTGGCATCGATGGCTGCAAAGGGTTCATCCAGCAGAAGCAGATGTGGATTGGGAGCAAGCGCCCGGGCAAATGCCACTCTCTGCCGCTGACCACCGGAAAGCTGATGGGGATACCGTTTTCCCAGATCCTTCATGGAGATCAGCTCCAAAAGCTCATCCACACGCTCCCTGATCTCCTTTTTGCTCTTTTTCTGTATCTCCAGTCCAAAGGCAATATTATCTGCCACAGTCATATAACGAAACAGTGCGTAATTTTGAAATACGAAGCCAATGCCTCTTTTGCTGCCCGGAATATCATTGACCCTTTTATCCTCGATCAGAATATCCCCCGAGTCCGGAATATCCAGACCGGCGATCATCCGGAGGATCGTTGTTTTTCCGCTTCCGCTGGGTCCAAGCAATGCTGCCAGATGTCCCTTTTCAATCCCAAAGGACACATCCTGAGATGCATGAAAACCATCAAATGTTTTATTTATATCTTTCATTTCTATATACATAACGGACCTTCCCTTCCATAACACCTTTTATATGCTACACATTTTTTCTTCCCACTGCCACGATGACCGACCGCAGGATCAACAGGATCACCGCCATGATCACCAGCAATGAGGACACTGCAAAGGCTGCCACGGTATTAAACTCATTGTAAAGAATCTCCACATGCAGCGGCAGTGTGTTGGTCACTCCACGCAAATGACCGGAGATCACGGAAACTGCACCGAACTCTCCCATAGCTCTCGCCGTACAAAGCACGATACCGTACAGCAGCGCCCATCTCATATGAGGGAATGTGATCCTGGAGAATATCTTCCACTTTCCTGCTCCCATCAGAGCCGCCGCTTCCTCCTCATCCTTTCCCTGTGCCTGCAGTACCGGGAGAAGCTCCCGAAATACAAACGGAAATGTCACAAATATTGTTGCCAGAAGCACTCCCGGCACGGCAAAAACAATCTTGATATTGTGCGCCTGCAGGAAACCGCCCATCCATCCCAGATTGCCAAAGGTCAGACTGAATACCAGTCCGGCGATCACCGGGGAAATGGAAAACGGAATGTCGATCAATGCCGCCAAAAGCTGTCTGCCCGGAAAATAATATTTTGAAATGAGGACCGCCGCAAATATACCAAATATTGTATTGACCACCACTGCGGAACCTGTTGCAAGTACGGTCAGCTTCAATGCTTTGATGGTATATTCATCCAGCACAGCCCGCACATAGGCATCCCAGCCTTCCTTCAGGGCACTGCTGAGCACCAGAAGCAATGGCAGCACCATCATCACAACCATAAAGATAACTGCCGCTGCGATCAAAACACCCTTTAACGGACGATGGCTGTCCTTCTGGTACGGCTCCACGATCTTTTTGAGGGAAGCCCCGTTTTCTCCTCCCTCATGAAAACGCTGCATATATATCTGTATGGAATTGATCAGGAGCATCAATAAAAATGAAATGATGAGAAGAACTACTGCGATTGCCGTCGCATCGGCATATTTGAACTGTTCCAGCTTTGACATGATCAGAAGCGGTGCGATCTGTGTTTTGAAGGGGATATTGCCTGCAATAAAAACGACACTTCCATATTCACCGATCCCCCGGGCAAATGCCAGTCCGAAGCCTGCCAGTGCCGCCGGGTAAAGCTCCGGAAGGATCACCTTAAAAAATGTGCGGATCCTGCCCGCTCCCAGCATCATAGCTGCTTCCTCGTACCCTCTGTCAAGCTTTTCCAGCACAGGCTGTACCGATCTGACCACAAAGGGGATGCCAACAAATATCATAGCGATGGTGATCCCTGCCTTGGTGTAGGCAATCTTGATCCCTGCCTTTGCAAACAGTGCTCCCACCCATCCCTGATCGGAATACAGGGTTGTCAGCGCAATGCCTGCCACCGCTGTGGGCAGGGCAAAGGGAAGCTCGATCATCCCATCCAGTATCCTTTTGCCCGGAAACTCATAGCGGACCAGCACCCACGCCAGTATTATTCCAAAGATCACATTGACCAGAGCCGCCCAAAAGGCACAGGATAAACTGACCTGATAACCGGACATGATCTGCCGCGATGTAACCACCTGTATAAACTCTGAGAAACTCAGCCTTCCTGCCGACCACACGATAGAGGCCAAAGGGATCAGCACCAGGCATGCCAGCATGGTGACCGACACGCCGAAGGTCAAGCCAAATCCCGGGATAACTCTCACTCCGTGTGGATTTTTTCTTTTTACGATTCCTATTCCCTGCTGCATAATAATCCTCTTTTCTGAGCGTTTACCATGCCCTATTCGCTGTAGATCTGATCAAATACAGCACCATCATCGAAGAAATCCTGATATGCCTGATCCCATCCGCCAAAGTCGTCAATAGTTACCAGATTCATATCCAGATTGAACTGATCCGCAAACTCCTTCAGGATCTTTTCATTGGATGGGCGGTAATAATTCTCTCCCGCAAGTCTCTGTGCATCATCGGAGTAAAGATATTCCAGATACTCCCTGGATACCTCTTCGGTTCCTCGCTTCTTTGCCACAGAGTCCACCACTGCCACAGACGGCTGTGCCAGAATACTGACACTTGGCGTCACGATCTCATAATCATCCGGGTATTCCTCCATAGACAGATAAGCCTCATTTTCCCAGGCGATCAATACATCCCCCTGTCCTTTTTCTACAAATGTAGAAGTCGCACCTCTTGCTCCGGAGTCGAGAACAAGCACATTTTGATAAAGCTTCTTCATAAACTTCTTGGTCTCCTCCTCGTTGTTGCCATCCCTGTGCTGCTCATATGCCCATGCAGCCAGGAAATTCCAGCATGCACCTCCGGATGTCTTCGGATTTGGCGTGATCACGTCAACATCTTTTTTGACCAGATCATCCCAGTCCCGGATATCCTTTTCGTTGCCCTTACGCACCAGAAATACAATGGTTGATGTATATGGGGAGCTGTCCTTGTCAAATTCATCGATCCAGCCCTTGTCGATCAGCCCTGCCTCCTCAATGGCTGTAATGTCATGAGCCAGCGCAAGGGTCACCACATCTGCCTCGTTACCCTCGATCACGGAACGAGCCTGAGCGCCTGAACCTCCATGGGATGCTGTGATCTTGACGGAGCCGCCTTTCTCCTTCTGCCAATGCTTCTGAAACAATTCATTGTAGGATGCGTAAAACTCTCTGGTCGGATCATAGGAAACATTTGTAATGGATATTTCCTTTGCTTTTCCTGTGTCCGCGCTGCCTTTATCTCCTCCACTGCAGCCCGTGAGAATAGTTCCTGCTGCAATAGTTGTTGTCAATAATAATGCGATTAATTTATTTTTCATTTTCATTTCCTCTCTTTCCTGTTTCTGTCAATCGATTGATTTAGGCATAGTATATGCGCTGAAAATCGAATATGCAATAGGGTATTCAAAATTATTTATGTATTCATATCAAATTTCATATGTATATTTTGATACGTATACAGGAACAATGATAATGTTATATCAATTATCATATGTATCAAGGGTATACATTCATTATAAGATAATGGTCATGCCATCACAAGCCACAATATCAGAAAGGAGCCACGCATGATGCAAAAAAAAGAAAAACCGGAGATCCGCTCCATGGCGGATGTGCAGCAGCTGCCGGCCGAAGAGCAGACAAAATGGGAGATTGCCAACGAACTGGGATATTTTGACAAGATCGTCACATCCGGCTGGAAATCCCTGACGAGCCGGGAGAGCGGACGTATCGGCGGTGTCCTTTCCTCCCGCTCAAAAACTAAAGTTCCGTCAAAAGATGAAGCCCAGACGTCAACAAAAGAAGCCGGATCACATCCTCTGTGATCCGGCCCCTCTTATGTTATCTGTCCCGGCGACTGCCTACAGGATATTGCCAATATTCTCACGATTTCCCGGCATAAACAGGAACGGAAGCTTCCGTGAAGCATCCCCGTATATATACTTTGCATATCTCCGGCATAACGCCTCGTAGGTGTCTGTGGTGTATTTTACCTTCAATGCCCGTACCATGCGGTGAAGCACCAGCGGTGCAATGCAATGCCCCCAACACTCTCCGTCACCCTCGTTAAACATATCCGGTGTGATCTCCATACGCTCTCCCGTCACTGTGTTGACCACCTCAAGGCGAACGAAATCATTGGTTTCATCCACGGAATACTCCAAAGCACACACATCTTCTCCGTGACGCACTGTCACGAGATCTGCAAGAGAGCCCTCTACCTCACCCATATGCAGGATCTCTTCTTTTTTGGCTCTGCCATCGTTAAAACGAAGCATTTCCAACAGCTTGTCGATGCTCTCCTGATTGAGAACAGAGCTGTCAACGCCTTCCCTCTTGTCATTGATAAAATCGATCAATGTATCAATCTCTGACTGCGAGAGCAGAGAAAAATCCTTATTCTGTACATTTGCCATTTTTCTACCTCCTTAATCCATCTTACGTCTGCGCAAACAGCTCCTGCTCGACGGCTTCCAGCTCGGTTTCGGAGTAATCCATGGAAAGAATCATTTCCCGCGATAATCCGCTTTCGAGCATTTTTCGTATCGCATTCTTTCTTTCCTCTGAACGCCCTTCTGCCAGTCCTTCTTCCCGTGCTATTTTTTCGTGCTCCTTCGCATAATCTTTGGCATATTTTTTCGCATAATCCTCTACCGTTTTGCACATTTCTCCAAAACGCCTTTCCGTTTCTTTGAAATATTGTACCGCTTTGCTTCTGTGTTAATCATATCATCATCTGCCCTGCAAATCAACACCGGTTTTTCAGCAAGCCCCTCCCGTTATCCTTTGATTTTCGCCAGTATAACAAGGAAAAGGGAATCAAGCAATAGAGTTCCGGAAACTGCCGTTTTGTACACGGCAGTTTTAATATTTGCCGTGTGTGACACAGCAAAAACGTAAAAAAGGACAGCTACAAATCTTTCAATCTATAACTGCCCTAATGCTGTTAAAATTTCACTCGCAGCAAGCTGTGATCCTATCTCTTGATCTTAATCTTACGTTTCGTACTCCATCCGCTGTAAACGATCTTTCCATCACCGGTTACATTATACGATCTGACTCTTACATAGTAAGTTTTCTTCTTTTTGAGCTTTTTCAACGTAACGGAGCTGGTATTCCGATATACCATTTTTGTCTTTTTGTTTTTGGTAAATTTGCTGTTGGTAGCATACTGCACCTCATATCCTTTGGCGTTGCTGTCCCTGAACCACCGGACAGTTAATTTTCTGCCCTTTTTGTTTCTGAGAGACGTAATTGCTGTTCCAAGCAGATAATCGGAATCTCCTAACGAACCACCGGAACCGTTTGAACCGAAGCCGGAGCCTGAGCCTGATGGCTGCCGGGATGCATCCGGAGCCGGTGTTCCTGTCGGTTGTGTAGAAGGTGCCGGTGCATCTGATGGCTTTGCGGAATCGGAAGGTGCCGGTGTGTCTGTTGCCTTTGGCGATGTGGCCGGATCGGTATCCGGTTTTGTGGTCGGTTTGAGCGTTGGTTTTGGCGATGCGGTCGGATCATCCCCCTCCGGACATTTGCCCAGTCCGGTTACTGTAAAGGTAATGCATATCTCATCCCCTTTGCTGATCGGAATGATCTCGTCTCCCAACGCCTCCTCTGAACGCTCCACTCCACTGTAAGCATTTCTAAACTGCAGACGACATTGTCCATTCTCATCTATGGTGTAACTGATCTTGTCAGGATCAAATGTGATCGGAGTTCCATTCACCGTAATCTCATCCACCTGAATATTCATATCAGGATTTTTCTCTTCTTCGGTTACATCCATATCCAGACTCAATACTAAAATGTCCGAGTCAGACCCCTTCACCGTATAAGAAATCTTATATGTCTTATCTCCGCTGACAATCACGGAATCTCCGGTCTTGCCAAAGGTGGAATCTCCCCAGTCAGATCCGGCATATCCCATGGACATTGTGACCTTTGTAGTCGATACCGGTTCTGACGGCGTCCCGGTTGGCTTTGCACTTGCAGAAACAATCGGACTGCCTGTCGGCGGTACAACAGGACTACCTGATGGTTCTCCCGTCGGTGGTACTGACGGACCTCCGGATGGTTCTCCTGTCGGCGGCACTGATGGGATGCCGGACGGATCTCCTGTCGGTGGTATTGACGGACTCTCCGACGGATTTCCTGACGGCAGACTTCCCTGTACTGTCACGTTACAAGACGCTGTCTTGGCACCACTATTGGTTTTTACGATTATAACGGCAGAGCCTGTACTAACTGCCGTGACAGC
>CAKRHL010000073.1 GCA_934338765.1 uncultured Lachnospiraceae bacterium
GACTGTGACAGAATTGTTTGTGCAGCATGGCTTTGAAGAGATAGAATGCTGTCAGGATCTGTGTGGCAATGACAGAGTGGTGATGGGACGCCTGAATAAACAATAAAATGCTTTGTGCCTAGGGTTCAAAGTTTGTGCAGGAATAAATAACAGCAGAAACAGGAGGAAGAAAAATGTTTGATCGTTTAGAGGATTTGGCGCGGAGTCTGGAAGAGATAAATATGCAGCTGACGGATCCGGATGTCATTAATGACCAGAATAAATACCGGGAGCTGATGAAAGAGCAGAGTGAGCTGACCCCGATCGTAGAAAAGTATCAGGAGTACCGCGCGGCAAAGGATGGTATTGAGGAAAGTCTCCAGATGCTGGAGGAGGAAAACGATGAGGAGATGCGGGAGCTTGCCAAGGAAGAGCTGGCAGAGTGCCGTGATACGGTAGAAAAGTGTGAGCAGGAGTTAAAGATCCTGATGCTGCCAAAGGATCCGAATGATGATAAAAACGTTATCGTAGAGATTCGTGGAGGTGCCGGTGGTGATGAGGCGGCGCTGTTTGCGGCAGATCTGTTCCGCATGTATTCTAAATTTGCAGAGGCAAACCGCTGGAAGGTTGAGGTTATGAGTGCCAATGAAAACGGAATTGGCGGCTTCAAGGAAATTGTATTTATGGTAAACGGTCTTGGTGCGTATTCCAAGCTGAAATATGAGAGTGGTGTTCACCGTGTGCAGAGAATCCCGTCTACGGAGTCCGGCGGACGTATCCATACTTCTACGGCAACCGTAGCGATCATGCCGGAGGTGGAAGAGGTAGATGTGCAGGTGGATCCGAAGGATTGCAAGATCGATGTGTTCCGTGCTTCCGGAAACGGTGGCCAGTGTGTCAATACCACGGACTCTGCTGTGCGTATTACACATATTCCTACCGGAATCGTTGTATCCTGTCAGGATGAGAAGTCACAGCTTAAGAATAAGGACAAGGCAATGAAAGTTCTGCGTTCCCGTATTTATGATCTGGAGAGAGAGAAGGCGGAGAGTGAGCAGTCGGCAGAACGGCGCAGCCAGGTGGGAACCGGTGACCGTTCCGAGAAGATTCGTACCTACAACTTCCCACAGGGACGTGTGACAGATCACAGGATCAAGTTTACGAGCCATCGTCTGAACGAGATCCTTGACGGAGATCTCAATGAGCTGTTAGATAATATTATCGCAGTGGATCAGGCAGCGAAGCTTGCGAAGATGAATGAGGAAGCATAAATAAATTGAAAGATTATTAAATACAAAGGAACAATAACAATGGAATTTTGGGATATATACGATGAAAATAAACAGCGTACCGGGCGTACCATGAAGCGGAATGACTGGCGGTTAAAGGAAGGAGAATATCATCTGTCAGTGCTGGGAGTGATCAGACGGCCGGATGGCAGATTTCTGATCACGAAGCGTGCCATGGATAAGGAATGGGCACCGGGCTGGTGGGAAGTGCCGGGCGGCGGTGTGCAGGCAGGAGAAGATTCTGCAGATGCCATTCTGCGTGAAATAAGGGAAGAAACCGGCTTGGATGTGTCCGGTGCAGAGGGCGGTCTTTTGTTCTCGTATCGCCGGGAAAATATTAAAGAAGGCGACAACTATTTTGTAGATGTTTACCGGTTTACCATGGATTTTACAGAGTCTGATGTAACGGTGCAGCAGGAAGAAGTAAAAGGTTTTGAGATCGCTGATCCGGCAGAGATCGAGAAGTATGGAAAAGAGGGAATCTTCCTGCATTTTGACAGTATCCGTCAGGCATTTGAATAACTATATCATATATAAAGTACCTAAAGTTAGCAGCCCCAATCCGGCTGCTGATTTTTTGTTAAGTTTCTGATGAAATAGCTCCGATCCCCGTTAAAGCTCCGGTGAGAGCCACCAATATCCAGGAAAACATAAGAACCACACAGGTACGGATGGCAGTTGCTACATCAGAATCCGTTTTTTGAATACCGCATTTGGCGAGAATGGAGGTAATCCCCGCAAAAAAGGATGACCCCACTGCAAATAAAATCCACATAGATGCAAAGAAGACAATTTTGAAACAAAAGAGATCAGCGGTTGTTTTTTGGTGAGATTATGGTAAGATACATAAGGAAAATAATGAGACGGCGATGAGACTGGCATGAGAAATGAATGAGGGTGGAATATGAGTATAATGCAATGTATTATGACAGATATATCGGAAGTGATGGCTTTTTTGCCGGAGGCGGCCCGGGTGGGAGCCGTGTATGGTGTGCTTCTGATCGCGGTCTGTCTGGCGGTGGGAGAACTCCGATACCGCAGAGATATCAGATCAGCGGACAAGACAAAGTCTGCCGGTATCTGCAGGAGATGGCCGCTGGAACCGGGGCACGGGATAGGAAGTATCCTTTTTGTGATATATTTTCTAGTTCTTGTGCAGACCGTGTTTTTGTGCAGAGAGCCCGGCAGCAGGTGGGGAACGGATATGCAGCTTTTGGGTACATGGGGGACAACGATGCAGGATCATGCATGGGTACTGGAAAATGTTTTACTGTTTATCCCCTTTGGTATCCTGTTACCTGCCAGCCTGCCCGGCAAGCTGCATTATCTTACGGTACCCCTGGGATTGGTATGCAGTGCGGGGATTGAGTACACGCAGCTTCGTACCGGCAGAGGATTTTGCCAGCTGGACGATGTGGTGATGAATACGCTGGGAGCACTGGCCGGTTATCTGATCTGGCTGCTTCTCCGGCTTCTTGCGAGAGCCGGCAGCCGGCTGTGGAACCGAAAGTCTCTGCGCTGGCGGATCTGTCTGGTGGCAGCATTTTTGTGGATGGTTGTGATATTTTTGTTTTCAGCACAGCCGGCAGATGAGTCGACACAGACCAGTCTTCGTGTGGAAAGGGCAATCTGTTCCGTCACGATACCGGGATATCTGGGGAAGACGCCGGAGGAGCAGACGGCATTGGCACAAAAGATAGAGTTTCCGGTGAGAAAGGGTGCGCATATGACGGAATATGCCATTCTGACAGTATTTTTACTGGGTGTGCTGGGGGATATAAGGATCACGAAACAGCAGTTTGCAAGAGCTGTTCTCATAACGGCGGCATACGCATCAACGGATGAGTTTCATCAGTTATTTGTGCCGGGAAGGAGCGGACAGCTTCGCGATGTGTTGATCGACAGTGCGGGAGCTGTAATTGGCGGCTTGTTGTTTACATTACTGCTCATTTGCGTTAATATGGATAGACAGGAAAGGGGCGGTCGGTAATGGACTTTATGATCGGAAGTGTCGATGCCAAAAGGCTTCGCAGAGATCTGCTCAGACAGCTTCGGAGCAAGACGAATCAGAGATCACCGGAGATACGGAATAAAATATATACGGCAGAAATGTGTGATGAGCAGAGTCTTCTTGCCATGGCAAAAAAAGAGGGTATGGAGATACGACGGTATATCCGGTGACCGGATAAAATATCAATAAGCAAGGCGGTTGTAAGACTGAGGAGCAGAGGAAGGCTGTCCGCGGAGGAAAGCTTTCTTTTGCGGAAAACCGTCTGGAAATGAGGATTCAATGACAAAGGAACAGAATTTAGGAGAAGAGTTGTACAATCTGCTGGCAGAGCTTCTGAACAGCAAGATGAACAGGACGGTAATGGACAGTATCCGTGGAGAGTACGGTGTGTTGCGATACCTTTGTTATATTGAAGATCATGTTCATGCGGGAAAGCTGACAGAGCATCTTCATGTGGTGCCGGGGCGCATGACGGACATTCTCACCAGTCTGGAGGGAAAGGGACTGATCCGGAGAGTACGCGGGGAGCAGGACCGGCGTCACGTAAATGTATGTATTACAGAGGCCGGCAGGGAGCAGGCAGTACAGATGAGGGAGATGATCAGCAGAGAGTATGAAGGCATGTTTCAGATCCTTGGACAGGAGGATACGGAGGAGCTGATCCGTTTGTTAAAGATCGTGCTTTCTTATCCTGATGCTAAGGATGGCAGATAGATCCCGGCAGGGATGGGGAGATACCAATGGATTCAATCAGACGGATCATTTCAGAAAAAAACAATTTACAATTTTATATTGAAGAAACAGAGAGCGGGGGAGTTCGCCTTTTACGATGCTACGGGGATTTTCCCGCTCTTACTGTGCCGGAGAAGATCGGTGGCTGTCCGGTGGTGGAGATCGGGGATTATTGTTTTGCGGATTCGGTAAAGGCGATTGAGTGTCCGGAGCAGCCGGGAGAAAATGTCAGAGTGATATCCGGGGAATATCTCCGGCGTCTGGAGCTGCCGGATACCGTCGTAAAGATAGGAAATCTTGCATTTTATAACTGTAAAGGGCTGCAGGAGCTTTCCTTTGGAACGGGACTGGCCCGGGTAGAAAGTGATGTCTTTATGAATTGCCGCAGTCTGCATACCCTCAGGGTGAGAGGAAGCATGTGTCAGAAAACAGGTCTGAAACAGCTTCTTGCCCGGAGAATGTCATATGTGGATGTGATCTTTGAGGAGGAACACAGGATTACCGGCCGGCTTTATTATCCGGAATATGAAGAGTACTACGATGAGATCGGACCGGCACATATCTTTGCCATGAGTATCCGGGGAGAGGGCTTTCGGGCGAGACAGTGTTTCCGGAACGGCATTGTGGATCTCAAGGGGTATGATGATATATTTGAGCAGGCACAGGCCGAGGAAAGTCCGGAAACATTGTGCCGCATGGCAGGGAATCGTCTGGCGTATCCCGCTGAGCTGGAGGAGTCGGCGCAGCAGAGATACCGGGAATATCTGCAGAGCCATATGGGGACTTTGGCAGAGCTGCTGGTAAAGGAAAAAAATATAGAATTGATACGGAAGTTTGCAGAGGAAGACATACTTTCATCAGAGGGAATGACGGCGGCAGCGGAGCTTGCTTCACAAATGGAGTGGGTGCAGGGGGCAGCGGCAATCCTGAAGCTGCAGAGAGAGCAGACCGGGAAAAAGCCGGAGGTGCAGCGTTATACCTTTGAGGACTGGTAAAAAGAGGAGTTCCATGAAAGAACATATTATGACAGAGGCAGAGTGGGAAGAACAGATGGCGTTAAAGATACTGGCATATACCCGGGATGCCTTATTTGTGGATCTTCGTTATATGGGAAGGGCATTTCAGATCATGACGCCCCAGGCGGACCGGCAGATCACTACGCTGGCAGTAGACGGAGAAGTGCTTCATTATTCTTCGGAGCAGCTGATCCGGGTGTTTCAAAAGAATGATAAATATCTCAACAGGCTTTATCTCCATGGGGTACTGCATTGCCTGTTCCAGCATTTGTGGATCGGAGGACAGAGGGATCGTCTGCTGTGGAATACAGCCTGTGATATAGCAGTGGAGTATGTGATCGACCATCTGGACAAACCGGCGGTACGGCGGATCCTCGGGTGGACCAGGGAGCAGACATATAAGGAGCTTGGGCAGTATGGTGAGGGGCTTTCCGCAGCGGTGATCTACCGCTATTTGCAGACAAAAGATCCGGAGAGGATTGCCGTGCTTCATCAGGAGTTTGCGGCAGATGACCACAGATACTGGCCAAAGGAGGAAAAAAGGCAGGCAGCGCCGTCACCGGTGAGAGATCAGTGGAAGCAGGCATCACGTCAGGTTACTCTGGAACAGAAAAGGCAGGGAGATGACAAGGAGAAAGGACAGAAGCTTCTGGAACAGCAGGTGAAGGCCGGGCAGCAAAAAAGAAGCTATCAGGATTTTTTAAAGAAATTTGCTGTGATGCGGGAGGAGCTGAAGCTGGATCCGGATGAGTTTGATCTGAGTTATTATACATATGGACTGCGTCTGTATGGCAACCTGCCGCTGGTGGAACCGGTGGAAAGCAGTGAGGTCAAAAAGATACAGGATTTTGTTATTGTCGTAGACACAAGCTATTCTACAAGCGGGGATCTGGTAAAGGGATTTTTGCAGGAAACATTTCAGATCCTTTCGGGACAAAACAGCTTTTTCAGGACAGCAAGGATCCGGGTCCTGCAATGTGATGAGACAGTGCAGAAGGAGGATGTGATCTGTTCGCAGGAGGAGCTGGAGCAGATGTTTCGGCAATTTGAGATCCATGGCGGGGGCGGCACGGATTTCCGTCCGGCATTTGCGCGGGTGCAGCAGCTTATGGAGGAGGGTGCATTTGACAATCTCTGCGGCCTTTTGTACTTTACAGATGGAAAGGGGATTTATCCCGGAGAAAGACCGCCATATAAAACCGCGTTTTTATATTTAAATGATTTTGAAGAGGACAAGGTGCCGGCGTGGGCGATGAGGATGAGAGTTGACGAGGGTCAGTGGAGGATATAAAGCAGAAAGGACATGGTTAGCAGTATGAATATCAAAGAGGCAAAAAATGAGATCAAAAATACGGTACAGGCTTATCTGGCAAAGGATGATATGGGAGACTATAAGATCCCGTCCATACGTCAGAGACCAATCCTTTTAATGGGACCTCCGGGCATAGGAAAAACACAGATCATGGAGCAGATCGCACGGGAGTGCAAAGTTGCACTGGTAGCCTACAATATTACCCACCATACGAGACAGAGTGCCGTGGGATTGCCGTTCATCCGGGAAACCTCCTATAATGGGAAGACATATTCCATCACCGAATATACCATGAGTGAGATCATTGCCAGTGTATACCGGCGGATGGAGGAGACCGGTCTGTCGGAGGGAATCCTTTTTGTGGATGAGATCAATTGCGTCTCGGAGACACTGGCACCGACGATGCTGCAGTTTCTCCAGGGAAAGATGTTCGGCAATCAGAAGATACCGGAGGGCTGGGTGATCGTTGCAGCGGGAAATCCGCCGGAGTATAATAAATCCGTCCGGGAATTTGATATGGTAACACTGGACCGTGTCCGCCGGATCGATGTGGAGGCTGATTATCCTGTCTGGAAGGAGTATGCAAGGGCGCAGAAGGTACATGGTGCGCTTCTGAGTTATCTGGAGCTTCGGACAAAGAATTTCTACCGGGTGGAGGCGGATGTGGACGGTCTGCAGTTTGTGACAGCCAGAGGCTGGGAGGATTTAAGCCGGTTGATCTATGCTTATGAGGAGTTAGATATCCCGGTAGGGGAGGAGGTCGTTTATGAATTCCTCCGTCATCATGATGTGGCAGAGGATGTGGCTGCATATCTGGAGCTTTATCATAAATATCAGGATGATTACGGCATTCCTGATATTTTGAAAGGACATGTCCGCACTGAGGTATATACCCGTCTGTTTCAGGCTGATTTTGATGAGAGAGTCAGTGTGACAGGTCTTCTGACCGATGCGCTTCAAAGACAGATGGGACAGATCCGCCTGCAGAAGCAAAAAACAGATCAATGGTATGACTATTTGAAGGAGTATCAGCATATCCTTAAGGATAAGGACGTGCAGCAGGAAGCTCCGGCTCAGATATATAAAACACTTTTGCAAAAAATCGAGGCACAGATACAGAAGCTTGGAGAATCCGGTCTGGCGGAAAAGCAGGCCGTCCGTCAGAAGGAAAAGCTGGTCCGGGAGATGGCGGCATTCCGGCCGGCTTCCCGGAATATCAGAGAAGCATTTACAGAGGCACTGACGGGCTTTGAACAATGCCGGCAGCAGCTGGAGCAGCAGGAACAGGAGGGCGAAAAGGCCGTCGAGGCAGCCTTTGATTTTATGGAGAATGCCTTTGGAAACGGACAGGAAATGATATTGTTTGTTACGGAGCTGACTCTGATGACAGAGGCAGTGCAGTTTTTTGCCCAGCATCCGTGCGAGCGGTATCTGCAGTATAATCAGGAGCTTTTGATCGGAACCAGAAAGCGGAAATTACTGGACGAATTAAATCAATAGATGTCCGTCCGTATACTGGACGAAACAGGAAAGATATGTTATACTTTTGCAATATGGGTCTTGTTTCCATAGGAGAGAGGGGGACGAAATGACACGACAGGAGGAACGCATCCGCATAAAACGCCGTCAGCGGCGGAAACAGGCGATCATGATTCGCCGGATCGTGTTTACCGTTTGTCTGCTGATCATCCTGATATTGTGCATTTATGGTTACCTGAATCACAAACGGGTACAGACGCTTGGAGGGAAGATCGACCGGTTGGAGGAGCAGCTGAAGCAGAGCAGATCGGATCGGAAAAATCTGCAAAAGGAGCTTGACGATCTGGAGAAGGAGCTTCAGGAAAAGCAAAAGGAGCTGGAGAAAAATCAGGCGGCAGTTTATGATGATCCGGAGAAGCCAAATGTCTATCTGACCTTTGATGACGGACCAAGTGCAAATACGGATACGATCCTGGATATATTGGCGGACAACAATGTCCGGGCAACTTTTTTTTGCATTGCCCAAAAGGGCGAAGCCAACGAAAAAAGGTATCAGAGGATTGTTTCGGAGGGACATACGCTGGGGATGCATTCATATTCCCATGTATACAAAACAGTGTATGCTGACATGGAGTCCTTTCAGAAGGATGTGACCGGTATCAGTGATTATTTGTATCAGATCACCGGGGTGAGACCAAAGTTTTACCGTTTTCCGGGGGGCAGCAGCAACACAGTCAGTAAGGTGCCTATGAAGGAATGTATCCGTTATCTGAATCAAAGTGGTCTGACTTATTTTGACTGGAATGCGCAGAATGACGACGCCACGGGAAAGTCTTATACAGCTTCCCAGCTGGTGGAGCATGCTATGAGTAGCGTCAAAGCAGCAGGAAATAATGTGGTGCTTTTGATGCATGATGAGCAGACAAAGACAGCAACGGCACAGTCTTTACCAAAGCTGATCAGACAGCTGAAAAATGCTGGTTATGATATATTGCCGATCACAGACGCAACACCTCTGGTACAGCATGTATCAAAGGATTCTGTGGGCTGACAGCAGAGAAAGAGCGAAGGAACAAGGTGACAGTGTGAATGATCTTCACACACAGATTTGTGCCTGCGGCGGAAAGCCGGCAGGTGACAGGAAAGGCATGGTTAATAAGATGAGTGAATTTGAAGATGCAAATGTAGATAAGGACATACTGAGTCAGATATTTGGTGATGATCTGTCTGATGATACAAAGGATGAGAAGGCAGGAGACAGCCTGTTTGCAGACAGTGCGGCAGAAGAGGAAACCCCGGAGGAGGCACCGGCAGAGGAGCTTTCCGTGGAGGATATCCTGAAAGAGGCTAAAGAGGAGCCGGAGTCTGAGCCGGCAGAGGAAATATCCGTAGAAGATATCCTCAAGAATGCAGAGGAGGAATCTGAGCCTGAGCCGGTGGAAGAGCTTTCCGTAGAGGACATCTTAAAGGCTGCCAAGGAAGAGACTCCCGTAGAGGAGAGTAAGCCAGAGATCAAGGCAGCACAGATTGATACGGATGATGACGATGTAACCGTGATCACCAAGGGAACCACCATCAACGGTGGTATTTCCTCAGAGGGTTCTCTGGAGGTTATGGGTACCATCACCGGTGATGTAGACTGTCTGGGCAGAGTT
>CAKRHL010000074.1 GCA_934338765.1 uncultured Lachnospiraceae bacterium
AATCTCCTGCTTCCGGGCGGCTCCCTGATCTTTTTGCTGTTCTGTGTGACAAAATGGGGCTGGGGCTTTGATAAATACTTGACCAGCTTCTTGTATGTTCCGTAAAATGCATTGGTATTCTTTATGACAAAGGACTTCTTAACACCAACCGGCTGTACCTTATACTTATGCTTTGCAACGATCTTCTTTATCACCGGTTCCTCCATCGCTGCCTTGGACACTTTAATAAAATCTGCTGCTGTAGTATATGTTCCATTGTATCCGCTACCGCGATCCAGACCTACAGGATTATCAAAATGACTGTGTTTCATCCCAAGCTCCTGCGCTTTCTCGTTCATCATTTCCACAAACTTTGATACACTTCCCGCTGTCCCCTCTGCCAATGCAAGTGCAGAACCGGCATCTGATACGATCAGAAGCATATTAAGATACTGCTCCACTGTATACACCCGTCCTGTCTTCAGATTTAATGCAGAAGCGTCTGCTGGAATCTTCTTTCGAAGCTTTTTGGTATATTTGATCTTCTGATTTGTGTCTGCATAATCAAGCACTGTCAGGGCAGTCAACAGCTTGACTGTACTTGCCGGATATATTTTTTTGTTGGCATGACTGGATAATATTTTATCTCCGCTCTCTGCATCGATCATATAATAGGCATGAGCCATTGTCTTCGGCTTTGCTGCTGCCCGTGACTTAACAGACGGCACTGCCGTCAGCACCAGAGTCATGGTTAAAAACCATATGATACTTCTCTTTGTATACTTCATAAATCTCCTCATTTCTATGTATCTTTCTGACACATTTCGTAACTTTTGAGCGCTTTTTGCCCTAGCTTAATATTATAACACATTTTTTTCATTTACGCTATCCGTGAAATGTGTTACATTATCTACTAGTGCAATGAAAATGAAATCTAAGATCCATTTTCCGTTGTACTGGAAAGGAACGGTGATAACATGTCAAATCCTTTAGACGGACTCCTTACAAAAGAGCAGACAGATCTTGTCTTCGATAATATGAGCGATGGCGTGATCATGGTCAATGAAGACGGTATTATTACTTATATCAATTCTGCCTGCGCCAAAATCTTCCATATATCAGCAGAAACAGCCATTCAGAAATCCTTTGCGGAAATATTTCTGCAAAACAAAAGAAATCGTGCATTTAATAAACTGTTTCGTTGCAGTATGGAAAAAGGCCAGCTCACAGACAAGACCACAGTAAACTATTCTGCTTCCAACGAAAAGGAGACCTCTTTTTTAACGGTAGATATCAGTCTGATACAGCAGGAAAATACCACGATACGGCGAAAAGAACCCTTCCAGGGGATGATCGTCCTGATCGAGGACGTCACAGATACGCAGCTGCTGCAGCAGCACGACCACGACTGTGCCTATATTTTCTCCGGTCTGATCCTGTGTATCAGCATTTATCTGGCAGCATGGAGTCTTTGTCGTTTCACGCTTCACATTCCTCTGACCACTCATGACTATACAATGATGATCGAGGTGATTACCTTTGTCCTCTTCCTTGAGATTGCTTTTTGTACCAGCTTTTCCCTGAAAGAGATCGGATTGATTCCCAATATCCCACGCTGGCGCACCAATCTTAAAGAAACCCTTACTACCGGCGTGATTGCCTGCCTTGTGATCGTACTTGCAAAGCTTGTTCTGTCACTGGCCGGTTTCCGGATCAAAGGGTATTTTATCGGAGGTTCCCTGCATGGTGCCTATATTTATATCTTCACTGCGTTTATCCAGGAATTTCTGGCAAGAGGTGTCATCCAGAAAAGTGTAAAATCCCTGCTTCATGTTAAATACCAAAAACAACTCAGTATCTTTTTAACATCCCTTCTCTTCTCCCTGATGCATCTTCCCTTCGGTTTTTACTTTATGCTGGGTGCCTTTCTCCTGAGCTGCGCCCTCGGAGTGATCTTTGAACGTCAACGGGATATCTGGGGCTGTGCTGTTCTTCACTGGAGCTGCGGTTATCTTGCTATGTGCCTGTTTTTCTGATCATCCGCGCCCACAAAAAACACGGGGCAAAGGAAAATAACATTTCCTTTGCCCCGTGTTTTTACATATCCAGTACTCTCTTGATATCGCCCAGACGAAAACCTTTGCGATAAAGCTTTGCGGCAATCTTCTGTTTTTCCTCGTAAGAAAACTCCGTCTCTCCCCCGGTAAGCTTACGAAGTGCTCCCTGAAGAGCAATATCATCATTCTCACAAATCTCTTCTAAAGCCAGATCAATATACTCCTCCGGAACATGTCTCTGATACATGTCCTGACGCATTCTCTGTCTGCTTCTCTGTTCATGGTGAATCTCCACAAAATGAACGGCATACCGGTAATCATCCAGATAATGAAATGACTTTACATACTCAACAGCATCGTCCACAGCCTCCTGTGGAAATCCCTTTGCTGCCAGCTCATCCCTGAGCTGCCACTCTGTCCGGTCCATGTATTTTAGAAGGGACATTGCTTTTTTCCTGGCCTGTAATAATTCATCCTGCATGAAGCTCTCCATCTTCCGCGCATATCATAAATATGCGACTCATTCCCCGGATCTGTATCTGTCTCAATATATTTTCAAGCAGATTACTTTTCCTTTACTGCGGATGCCTTCTCCGGATCGGCTGCCACTGCAGGTGCCTTATCGTCCGAAGCCTCCTCCGCTTCATCAGCAGCTCCCTCCTTCGGAATCCTCTTGGCTCGTACCTTATCCTCAATCTCCTTCATAATATCAGGATTTTCTTTCAGATACTGCTTGGCATTCTCACGTCCCTGACCAATCTTGCTGCCATTATATGCATACCACGCACCACTCTTATTGACAATATTGTCATTGGCAGCCAGATCAAGAATATCTCCCTCTCTGGAAATACCAATACCGTATACAAGATCTACCTCCGCCTCCCGGAACGGAGGTGCCACTTTATTCTTTACAACTTTGATCTTGGCACGGTTACCGATCGCCTCACCGTCTCTCTTGATCACCTCACCACGGCGAACCTCCAGACGTACAGAGGAATAATACTTCAATGCACGGCCACCCGTCGTCGTCTCCGGATTACCAAACATCACACCAACCTTCTCACGAAGCTGATTGATGAAGATAACAGTACAACTGGTCTTGCCAATGATACCTGTGAGCTTACGAAGTGCCTGGGACATCAGGCGAGCCTGCAATCCCACATGGGAATCTCCCATATCCCCTTCGATCTCTGCCTTAGGAACAAGAGCTGCCACCGAATCCACAATGATAATATCAATAGCACCGGAACGCACCATCGTTTCTGTGATCTCCAGGGCCTGCTCACCATTATCCGGCTGGGATATGTATAAATTGTCAATATCAACACCGATGCGCTTTGCATAAACAGGATCCAGCGCATGCTCCGCATCAATAAATCCCGCAATACCGCCAAGCTTCTGTACCTCTGCTACAATATGAAGTGCCACGGTAGTCTTACCACCACCCTCAGGTCCGTATATCTCTACAATCCTTCCCTTCGGAATACCTCCCACTCCCAATGCAAGATCGAGTCCTAAAGATCCTGTGGGAAATGTCTCCACATTCATGTGTGTATTGTCTCCCAGCTTCATTACCGAACCCTTGCCATATGCTTTCTCAATCTGTGCAACAGCAGACTCCAGCGCCTTTCTTTTATTTTCATCAATTTTAATCTCTTTTGCCATAATGTTCCTCACTTTCCAACGAACAAATGTTCTTTTTTTCTAAGCATAAACTATTTTCGGACTGCTGTCAACAGTAAATTTCAGGTGGGAAAATCTTATCATAAATCCCTGTTTTGTACAATTACATTTACAGGATTATTATCTTATTTATAAAATTTTAAGCTATTCCCTAACGCTCCGGTTGTTCATTATGCTTCATAACATATTTCCGGGTATATTTCATTACATAGTCCTGGGTGATCAGATGATAATGATTCATGGCATTCAGTGTCCTGAAAAACTCCGTCCGCGTGATCGGTGCAGATAAGAGCTCATCAAGCACCCCCTCCAGCTTCTGCCGGTATTCTTCCAATGTATATATGTTGTTTTTGCATAAAATGCCATACCGGTAAATGTCTTTAAAATATTCATCGAACCGGTCCGATGTATTGATGACATCATCCACCAGAAACGGTGCTCTCGTAAGAATACTAAAGATGCCTTTCATGGAAGTATTGGTAAATGATATCCCCGGATGGATCGTAAACAGATTTTTCACATAAATCATCTGCCCATCCTTTGTGTTTTCTTTGTATTCCGGCAGATACGGTTTATATATCTTTGACATAAAACCGGAATACTGAAACGGCGCATAATCTTTATCAGGATCTGCCGTGACATTTCTATCATAATAAACACCCTGTATATCATTGTACGGTATCTGAAATTCCCTGGCACTCTGCTCCATGATCAGCAAATGCAGATGGGTATCGGTTCTCCAGACGATGGCCGGTGCCTGCCGTATCTTCTCTGCCGGATACATATCAACCATAGCAAAAACATGCTTCTGTTTGATCTTATGCTCTTTTGCCAGTCCCTTAAGCTTCTTGGCATTCATAGAGGACAGGTACTGCAGCTTTGCCTTTTCCTTCTCCTTGGAATACCAGACAGCCTCCTGGCCGCCTTCTTCCGTCTCTGCCGCCTTCCCCATACCGCTCTCTCCCTGCTGTTCCCGGGCTTTTTCTTTTTCTTTTTTTATCTTATCTTTTTGACTTTTTTGTTCCATTTCCGTCAGGGAAGCAGACTGCGATGTAACAAACGCCGCCAGCGCACAGACAAAAGCTCCTGTTCCGCAGGTAAAGGAACCAAGGGCCGCCGCCAGCACTACCAGCAGGATCGTTGCCAGTCCCATTATAAAGACAGACCACAAAAATATCCTGGCTTTGGCACTTCCATGGAACATAGTATTAATGATCCTGTTCATCATCGCCGCAGTCGTCCTCCCTCATATTTTTCATATGTTTCGAGACAATGGAGAAGTGTGTCATAATGCTCCTGACTGCTGCCATCCTCCAGTACAACATCCATTGCCGCTGCCAGATTATTGAGATAAAGCTCATTCATATAATCATGAAGTCCCACAAGGATCTGTCTCTTTTCCCGATATGTTTCTGCATCCAGAAGCGCAAGAAACCCTCTGCGGGCAATCTCTTCGTCTGCCATCCTGCCTGTCAGAAGCTTATCTCCCTGATCGTTGATCAGAATTTTCCGGAGCTCCTGATCACTTACCGAAACGCTCTGTTCCGTTTTTGGTACAATCTCCTGTTCCGTTTTCTGTCTGCTCATCGCATGTATCCCGGAATCTGCGTTCCGGTCCTGCTGCAATGTATTCTGAAAAACCACATCTTCAAAACGATACTGCTGGCGGCATTCCGGATATTTCTCATGATCCACACTGTCCAAAAACATGGACAAAGGTCTTACCCACACCTGAAACGGCGGATACATCCCCTGATAAACCACCATATCCTCTCCCGTTTCAGAATGTTTCGCAAGCTCCCTGATCTGATATATCTTCCCTTTAAAGTGCCTGTAAAAATCTCCCGGCACCGGTTTCTTCCTCTCCATAAAACACTCATTCCTTTCTCTGTCCACAGATCTTACGATCGCAGACAATCCTTCTCACAGGTATATTATAGGATGTTTTCCACCGATCCGCAATTCATTTTTGCCGACAGGCTTTTACCTGTGGCTGTCTTGACTTTTCCCATAGGTATGCTATACTGAAGTCAGATTTTGTCAGCACGCAGCAGACGGCAGAAGAAGGGGCATACCACCTCGGGTATGATTTCTTTTTCTGCCGTTTTTCTTACAAAAAGATTGCTTCCATTACAGTAACATCTGCTTTGTAAGGGGCGGTCATTAAAGAAAGGACGGTATTTACAAATGAATATTTCAGAAGAAGCAAAAGAGATTTTTGATAATATCCGGCGGGTGGCACCTGTGGTTCACAATATTTCAAATTATATCACCGCCACAGACTGCGCCAACATGACACTGGCTTGCGGAGGCTCTCCCACAATGGCAGATGATCCGGATGAGGTGGCCGATATCTCTGCCGGCTGCAACGGCTGTGTGATCAATATGGGAGTTATTGGCGGTTTTCTGGAAGAATCCATGCTCCGTATGGGACGAAAAAACAATGAACTGGAGCATCCTGTTATCTTCGACCCGGTAGGAGCCGGAGCTGCACACCGCCGTAATGACGTACTGGAAAATCTCATGAACAATATCCGCTTTACTGTTATCCGCGGAAACATCTCCGAGATCAAATATGTCGGTGATAAAAGTTCCCATGCAAAGGGGGTAGACGCAGCCAATGAGGATCTTGCCAATGAGGACAATATCTATGAGCTTGCGGAATATGCCAAAAAGATCAGTGCCATCACCTGCTCTGTGATCGCCATCAGCGGTCCTATTGATATCGTTGCCAATGCCGATACAGCCTATCTGATCCGCAACGGTCATCCTATGATGTCCCGTATCACCGGTACCGGATGTATGCTTTCCAGTGCGATCGGTGTATTCGTGTCTGCCAATCCATATAAAGCACTGGAAGCAACGGTAACTGCCATGGCAGCTTACGGCTATGCCGGAGAACTCGCTTACGAAAAAACAGTCCGCACCGAGGGTGGAACCGGTTCTCTGCGTACTTTCCTGATGGACTATATGAGCAATATGAACTATGAAACCTTCCTGAAAGGTGCTAAGATCGAACGGGTATAAATTTTAAGTTTCTTATAAGAAATCTAGATTTATAAAAGCTTCGTTTTTCATCAATTCAATATGCAAATATCAAAAATGAAAGGATAAAATTTATTATGTCATATCCATTAAAAAAAGAAGACCTCACCTTATATGCCATTACAGACCGTTACTGGTTAAACGGCAATAAACTCACTGATGTTGTGGAAGATGTCCTGAAAAACGGCGCAACCTTTCTGCAGCTTCGGGAAAAGAAATTTTCCCATGAAGAAATGGTTCAGGAGGCAAAAGAGATCAAAGAAATTGCTGCCAGATATCACGTACCATTTGTGATCAATGATGATATCTATGCGGCAAAGGAAATTGATGCAGACGGCGTACATATCGGCCAGAGTGACATGGAATATCAAAAAGCACGGGAAATCCTTGGACCGGACAAAATTATCGGAGTCTCCGCAGGTAATCTGGAGCAGGCTGTTGCAGCAGAAAAAGCAGGAGCCGATTATATTGGCGTCGGAGCTGTTTTTACTACCAGCACCAAACTGGATCATACCCGTATTGCCTTTGAAACCCTGAAGGAGATCACCTCCACCGTATCCATCCCGGTGGTTGCCATCGGCGGGATCAGCGCAGACAATCTGACACAGCTTAAGGGTACCGGCATCGATGGCATCTCTGTTATCTCGGCAATCTTTGGACAGCCGGATCCGGGTGCTGCCACAAAAGATCTGCTTCGCCGCACAAAGGAGATGCTCTCATGAATCCCGTAAAATCTGCAAAGCTCTATATTTTTGATATGGACGGAACGCTTCTTGATTCTATGGGAGAATGGGCACACCTTGGCCGAAACTATCTGTTGTCCAAAGGAATAACGCCTCCTGCCGGTCTGGAAGAAACCATCGATGCCATGACCATGGAGGAGTCCGCTGCCTACTTTCAGACTTTAGGCATTCCCGGAGATATTGCCACGATCAACCGTGAGATCATGGAATTGATCCACCGGTCCTACCGGTATCAGATTCCACTAAAGCCCGGTATCAAAGAGTTGTTACAGGAACTGTCCACAAAAAAGGACAGTATCCTCTGCGTTTTAACAACATCTGAGCGCGACTGCGCTGTGAATGCGTTTCAACGTCTTGGAATACTGTCCTATTTTAAGGACATACATACCGGCTTCGAAATCGGTCTGAACAAACGAACCGGTGCGATCTACCGGCATGTATGTCAGCTCTATCAGGTTGCTCCGGCAGATACTGTTGTATTTGAGGATGCACCATATGCCATTCATGCCGCCAAAGAGGCCGGCTGTTATGTCTATGCCGTTCCGGAGGAAATCTACCGGGATAATTGGTCAGACTGTGAAAGCACTGCGGATGAAATACTCCGGTTGTGATCCAAAGGTCCATTTCCGTGACCCAGATCAAGACCCGTAGACATAGCACTTCGCACATAGACCTTAGCAATCCCTACCGCTTTCTTCAGCGAATATCCCCGTGCCAATGCACTTGCAATCGCTGAGGAAAGTGTACATCCGGTTCCATGGGTATTATTGCACTCAATCCTTTCCGCCGGAAACCAGACTGCCTGCTCCTGATACAACAGATCATCTGCCGCCTGTGTCATATGACCGCCCTTTAAAAGCACATTGCAGCCATACCTTTTCCGGATCGTCTGTGCTGCCATTTCCATCAGAGACTGATCTGTAATCCGCACAGATGATGTCATTTCCGATGCCACCTGTTTGTTTTCCATCAATCCGTCATCCGTTTTATCTGATCCGTCAACAACTTTCAATATCTCCTCTGCCTCCGGAATGTTTGGTGTCACAAGCTCAGCTAAGGGAAACAGCCGTCGCAGCATTTGTTCCCTTCCCTCTGCCTCTAAAAGGCTTCTGCCGCTGGTGGATACCATGACCGGATCAAGTATCACATGGTGTGGCTGATACTTTTCCAGAATATCGGCAACTGCTTCCACTGCATCTGCCGTAGCAAGCATCCCGATCTTTACCGCATCCGGCATAATATCATTCATCACAGCCTCCAGCTGCAGCCGGATCATTTCTCCGGTAATATTCTGAACACCTGTTACACCGCAGGTATTTTGTGCTGTCACTGCTGTGATCACACTCATACCATATACATCAAAGGCAGACATGGTCTTTAAATCCGCCTGAATCCCGGCACCGCCACTGCAGTCAGAGCCGGCGATGGTTAAAACTACCGGTGGATTCTTTCTATTCATCGTACAACCTCACATAAAATTTTTGATACGTAAAACACCGATTTTGCATTTTGCGCAGAATAAAACATAAATTTCTATTCGTCAAAAATTGATACGATCTCTCCATCCAGAATCTTGTTCATATTCTTAACCGCACAGAAGTTACCACACATAGAACAGGTATCTTCCTTCTCCGGTGCTGCCTCTGCGCGATATCTTCTCGCCTTTTCCGGATCGATGGAAAGCTCAAAGGTTTTCTCCCAGTCAAGGGCACGACGAGCTGCTGCCATCTCATCATCCCAGTCTCTTGCTCCCGGAAGTCCTTTGGCAATATCCGCTGCATGAGCTGCGATCTTAGATGCAATGATTCCTTCCTTTACATCATTCAGATCCGGCAG
>CAKRHL010000075.1 GCA_934338765.1 uncultured Lachnospiraceae bacterium
GCATTTCCTACGGTAGAGGAGGCATATGCTCATCTGGATGAGGTGACGCCCAAGAGAACCCACGACCTGTTGGAAAAGGGAAGGGAGCAGGCGATGCTCAGTAAGGCGCTTGCCACCATAAAGACAGACTGTGAGCTGGAGTATACATTGGAGGAGGCACATATTCCGGAGCTGTTTAATGAAAATTCCTTTGCTTTGGTAAAACGTCTGGAGTTTAAATCTCTTTTCAAACGATTCGATCAACAACAGAAGGAACAGGCGTCAAAGCAGTTGAAGCTTCAGATGCCGGAAACAAAGGCGCAGAGTCTCGAATTTCTTAAAGGACTGTATCAGACGGCACCTTCTGTGGTAGGAGTTGGATTTCTGGCAGATCACTGGGCCAGTCAGGGGGCAAGAAAGAAAAAGGCCAGGAAATCAGGAGGACAGCTTGCTTTTGTTTTTGATGATGGCGATGCCGGTATTATGGAGGAGCATACAGAGGATCGGGAAAAAGAATATCCGTTTTATGGAGTATCGATTTCTTACCCGGCAGCTGATGAGGTTCATACGGCCTGTATTATGGCAGGGGAAGCGATGACTTCTCAGGAGATTGTGGCTGAGCTTCGAAAGCTGGTAGAGACCATCGATCATATTGCTGTGCTGGGATGGAAGGACATGCTACATCATACGACGCCTGTAGAAGAACTGTCGCAGGAGCATGAGGCAGCAGAACAGGATGGATTCCCGGCAGCAACGGTGCAGGAGCAGACAAAGCTTTTTGGTAAGATTGCGGATCTGGAGATTGCAGCTTATCTGCTCAATCCACTAAAGGATACCTATCAGGCAGACGATATTGCGAGAGATTATCTCGATATGACTATATCCTCCTACGGAGAATTATTTGATAAAAAGAGTATTTCGGAGATCTGCGGGGAGGATGACCAGAGAGAACACTTGCTGCAGTATCTGGGACAGCTTTCTTTTGTGCCATGTCTGGCATATAAGCCGGTCAGGGAGGAGCTGGAACAGCAGAATATGTGGCAGCTCTATGAAGAGGTTGAGATTCCTACAGCTTATTATCTGTATCAGATGGAAAGGCTGGGAGTCTGTGCGGATGGAAGAGTGCTTACGGATATGTCCTCTTCCCTGCAGGAGACGATCCGGGGACTGGAAAAAGAAATATATGATCTGGCGGGCGAGGAGTTTAATATCAATTCTCCGAAGCAGCTGGGGGTGATACTTTTTGAAAAAATGAAGCTCCCATTTGCAAAAAAAACGAAGACGGGATATTCCACATCGGCAGACATTTTGGACAAGCTTCGTTCAGAGGATCCGATCATTCCAAAGATTTTGGAGTATCGTCAGGTGACAAAGCTTAAATCTACGTATGCAGATGGTCTTCCTGTTTATATCGAAGATGATGGACGCATCCACGGCAAGTTCAATCAGACGATCACAGCGACAGGCAGGATCAGCAGCACCGATCCGAACCTGCAGAATATCCCGATCCGGATGGAGCTTGGAAGACAGCTTCGAAAGGTATTTACACCGAGAAAGGACTGGGTATTTCTGGATGCCGATTATTCTCAGATCGAGCTGAGAGTATTGGCTCATTTATCCGGGGATCCGGAGCTTATCGAAGCATACCGGGAAAATAAGGATATTCACCGCAGTACTGCTTCCAAGGTATTTCATGTGCCTTTTGATGAGGTGACGGATCTCCAGAGGAGAAATGCAAAAGCGGTCAATTTCGGAATTGTTTATGGCATCAGCTCCTTTGGACTGGGGCAGGATCTGAACGTGTCAAGAAAAGAAGCGGAGCAGTTTATCCAACAGTATTTTGAAACATATCCGGCAATAAAGACATATCTGGACGGACTGGTAGAGGCTGCCAAGGCCCATGGATATGCCAAAACCATGTTTGGCAGAAGAAGACCGGTTCCGGAGCTTATCTCAAGCAATTTTATGCAGCGTTCTTTTGGAGAACGTGTGGCAATGAATTCTCCGATCCAGGGAACGGCGGCGGATATTATCAAGATTGCTATGATACGTGTCTCCCGAAAGCTTCTGGAGGAGGGACTCCGGGCAAAGGTGGTGCTTCAGGTTCATGATGAGCTTCTGGTGGAGGCACCTGTGGATGAGAAGGAAAAGGTAAAGGAGATTCTGGAAAAAGAAATGTCTCAGGCGGCGCAGCTTGCAGTGCCGCTGGAAGTTGAGGTGGAAGAAGGCAGTAACTGGTATGAGGCGCATTAGCCTGTAAATGCAAAACAGGAAACAGAGCGGAAAGATATGTATTGCCGTCTGGGAGAACGGTGGAATGGAGAAAGTTATGTATGTGATTGGTTTGACCGGAGGTGTTGGCAGCGGGAAGAGTCTGGCGGCTCAGATGCTGGCAGAAGAAAAAAATGCAGAGCTTTTGATCACAGATGAGCTTGGCCATACCGTGATGGAAAAAGGGACTCCGTGTTATGATGAGATCCGGAAGCATTTTGGAGAAGACATTGTTGATCAGGAGGGGAATATTGACCGGACAACACTGGCGCAGAGAGTTTTTTGTGACGAAGCGGAGAGAACCTGGCTGAACCGGCTGATCCATCCGGCAGTCATCCGGTATATTGAGTCGTATATTGCCGGAAGAAGAAAGCGGGATGGGATCATTGTTCTGGAATCGGCACTGTTGTTTGAGAGTGGATGTGACCGCTTTTGTGATGAAATATGGTATGTATCTGTCTCAGAGGCCATCAGACGAAAGCGCCTGGAGGAAAGCAGGGGGTATAGTCAGGAAAAAATCACTTCCATATTAAAAAGACAGATGACCTGTGAGGAGTTTCAGAAACGAAGTGACGTTGTGATCTGCAATAATGGTACACAGGAGGAGCTCCGGGCACAGATATTATCGAAAATAAAGACGTAGCAGCCCGGGATTTCCACAGGCTTCCAATAAGCAGCCGAGGATCAGGAGCAGGGCCGATAGAAAGAAAAAGGGAAACTCGCACAGGATCAGTTTATGACGGGAAATGGTAATGCTGTGGAGTTCGTTGTGAGTATACTCACAATGATCGATGCACATCAAAAAGGCAGGGATGATCAATAAAGCCTGCGGAAGGAGAAAACACAGGTATCCGATGATTCCCCAGAGACCATTTAACTGGAGACAAAATGCCAGTAAAAGTCCGTGCTGGAAACCAATATAGAGAGAAAAAAAACGATAATAATATTTCCAGATATTGGTAAAGGAAAAAAAGCAGAGTAGCAAAAAATATTTGATGGTTCTGCGGAACGCAAGCAGAAAAAAATCCTGACGATCCACTTCCAATGACTGAAGCTGGGTGAGCAGAGTCCGGTAAAGATGGAAGATATATGAATATAATCCGTTGCGAAGGATAAATGCAGTGATGCATCCCAAAGACAGTCCGGCGGCAACGAAAAGAAAAACGCTGATTGAAGTATTTGACAGCGTTTTTTTTGTTTGATTTTTCATAGGGGACATCTCCTTGTGTATTTTATGGTGGACAAAAATGACTTCAATTACAGTGATTTGTATTTTTTATTATATGGAGAAAAATGTGAAATAGAACGGAGAAATCTGTCGAAGGGATTTTATTGTATTTCCTGTGAATATTCGTTAAGGTGAAGGAAGAATTCATGGGGAGGAGCTGTGAGTGTGAAATGAAGACGGAATATAAGAAGCGGGTCGTGCTGCTGGTGGTTTTGTGTGCGTTTATTGTGGGAATGTATGCCGTATGTGGGAGGATTGCCGGGAACCGGCGGGAGGAACAAAAGCAGACATGGACGGCCAGCAGGGAAAACAATGTAAAAGCTGCAGGAACGAAGGGGACATTGAGGCTGTATGTAGGAGAGCTGAGTGGAAGTGCCTCTGCTTTTCATTGGGAAAGTGTAGGAGATGAAAGGCTGCTTTCACTGGTATATCAGAAGATTGGCGATCTGGCAGAAGTGACACAGCAGAAAAAGGGTAAGGGAGCTGTTTACCGGATCCGTCTCAGGGAAGATGTGATGGATTCCGACGGAAAGCTGGTGACAGCAGATTCCCTGCTCTACAATTATTATATGCGCTGTCAGGTGGGATATATGGGAGAAGACGGTATCGGTGGGATGGCAGTCAGGGGAATGGCTGCCTATCGTTACGGGGCGCAGGGGAAAAGGCTGGAACGCCGGAAGAAAAAGGTGCGGCAGGCGCTCAGGCAGCCGGACCAAAAGCTGAGACAGCGTGCGGTCAAGGAGCTTGTGATGCCTATGCTGCATAAAGAGTACTATTGGGTGAGGGGATTATATCATAACCGGTCGGCACATAAAATATGTGAGCGGTATCCGGAGCCGGTACAGCTTTTGGCATATTACTATGCGCCGGACACCTCCTATACGGGCAAGGGAAGAAGTGAAGCGCAGGCTGTTCGTGACATTGCAAAACAATATGGAACAAATCTGGAGCATCTGGCGGAAATGACAGGAATCGAATGTGAGACAAGACTACAGGGGCTGGCCATACAATATTACTGGCCAAAACAGATGGCAGGAAGCGGGCAGATCGCAGGGATACGAAAGCTTGATGACAGAACCGTACAGATTGAGACAACAAAGTATCGGGAAGAGGATCAGAATAAACTGAAGAATATGTATCTTGTCACAAGAAAACAGAAAAACTCCGGTTCCCAAAATGATGCCGGAGAGACATGGAACGGAACAGGAGCATATATTTTGCAGGAGAAGGACAAGGATGGCATCCGGCTGCAGGTCAATTCTTATTATAACAGGGAAGCTGTGAATCCGACACAGATTGAAGTTCAGAATGGTGAATTTACGGGGGCTCAATGTATACAGATGGTATGTGACGGGATATTAGACATGGCGTGCATCTGGGAGCGGGCAGATTACGAAAAAAAGGAGATCAGCCGAGCAATGAAAAGGGGAGATTCCCTATGGGAGTCGGCTCTCTATGGCGGACTTATTTATCATCCGGGCAGAGTGAATGCGACCACGATCTCAAAGAAGATGGTTGATGCAGAGAACATTGCAGGAATTATCAGGAAGCTGGAAATGAACGGATCTGATTAAAAGGGAAAGAAAAAGGCGGGTTCTTTACATTTGTCATAATATCCTTTATGATGGATAAGACAGGTCGTTATGATTCATATGTATATAGCGATATGGTCCAATAAAGCATCAGAAAGGAATAAAACAATGGCACAGAATCCAATTGTAACATTTGAAACAACACAGGGAACGATTGAAGCAGAGCTTTATCCGGAGATTGCTCCAAATACAGTTAATAACTTTTTATCACTGGTTGGAAAGGGCTTTTATGATGGCCTGATCTTTCATCGCGTGATCAATGGTTTTATGATCCAGGGAGGAGATCCGGATGGTGTCGGTACCGGTGGTCCGGGATATTCTATCAAGGGAGAGTTTGCACAGAACGGCTTTGCCAATGATCTGAAGCATTCGGCAGGAGTACTTTCTATGGCACGTTCCATGATGCCGGATTCCGCAGGATCTCAGTTTTTTATTATGCATAAGGACGCTCCTCATCTGGACGGGGCATATGCAGCGTTTGGTAAGGTGACGAAGGGACAGGATGTTGTGGACAAGATCGCTGAGGTGGAGACAGATTTCAGAGATGCACCGATGGAGCCACAGATGATGATCAAGGTCACAGCAGACACCTTTGGCGTGGAGTATCCGGAGCCGGAAAAGTGCTAACAGCATAGCTTGTTTTACAGTTTGTTGAAAACGGCGGTTACAGTGAAATGATGAAAAGGAGATTTTCCGGGAGGGAGATCTCCTTTTTTGATAGGTTTCATGATGCAGCCTTTAAGGGAAAATGTTGACTTCACTTTTCACGGAATTGTTCACAAAGTTTTGACATTATTATGATAGAGTAGATTTTGATGTTGCGGAGAGCCGCAAAGATTGGAGGACGAAACATTGATTGAAGTAAGAAATCTGGTGAAGCAGTATGGAAATCATGCAGCCGTGGACGATCTTTCCTTTACTGTAGAGACAGGAAAGGTAGTGGGATTTCTGGGACCGAACGGTGCCGGTAAGTCTACAACGATGAATATGATCACGGGGTATATCGCACCTACCTCAGGAACAGTAATGATCGATGGTGTGGATATGGAGGAGGAGCCGGAAAAGGTTCGCAAAAATATCGGTTATCTTCCTGAGAATCCACCGCTATATCCGGATATGCGTGTTCGTGAGTACTTATATTTTGTAGCGGAGTTAAAGAAGGTGCCTCGCAAGGAGAGGGATGTCATGGTTAATGAGATCATGAACCGGACGAAGATCGTAGATGTCTCTGAGAGACTGATCCGTCATCTGTCAAAGGGGTATAAGCAGAGAGTTGGTGTGGCGGGAGCTATGATGGGATATCCGGAGATACTGATCCTGGATGAACCGACCGTAGGTCTCGATCCGAACCAGATCATTCAGATGCGTGAGCTGATCCGTGACCTGAGTGAGTCTCATACGATCCTGTTAAGCTCTCATATTATGCAGGAGATCAGTGCAGTCTGTGATGAGATCATTATCATCAATGAAGGAAAGATGATCGCCTGTGATACTCCGGATAACCTTACGATGCATATGGCATCCAACGGACTTCATCTGGTGATCAAGGGTGACATTCCGATGATCAAAGGAGCACTCCGCACGGTTTCCGGCATCAAAAACGTGATATACGATGAGCTGATGGAGGAGGGAACTCTTGGTCTGACTCTTTACTCTATTGACAAAAAGGATCTTCGTGAGGATGTGTTCTTTGCTCTGGCGGAGGCAGGATGCCCGATCCTGGAGATGCATCGTCAGGAGACGACTCTGGAGGAAGCCTTCATTGCATTGACAAAGGGAGGTTCCCGTCAGTTTGGCGGCAGAGAGACAGCGAAGAAACAGCCGAAGCCGGCAGAACCAACAGATGCTGAGGCAGAAGCAACTGGAGAAAAGGAGGAAGAATAATGTTTGCGATTTATAAAAAGGAATTAAAGCAGTATTTTCATTCCATGATCGGATTTGTATTTCTTGCTTTTTTCATAGCGATCATTGGTATTTATACATGGGCAAATAACTTTTACGGAAAAGTGGGAAATTTTGAGACAACCTTAAGTTCTTCTACATTTCTTTTTGTACTGCTGATCCCGATCCTTACCATGAGGGTTCTGGCAGAGGAAAAGCATCAGAAGACAGATCAGTTGTTATATACGGCACCGATCTCTATCGGCCGCGTGATCATTGGAAAGTATCTTGCGTTGATCACATTATTTGGAATCGGTGTATTGTTTGTGGGACTTTACCCATTGCTGTTGAGACATTATGGTCCGGACAGTGTGCAGCTTGCACCGGCATATAGTGCTCTGATCGGATTTTTCCTTTTGGGAGCGGCATATATTGCTATTGGTACCTTTGTTTCTTCATTGACAGAGAGTCAGCCCATTGCAGCGGTTGTTTCTTTTCTGGTGCTTTTAATGAGTGTGCTGGTATCCAGTATCGCAGGGGCACTTCCGTCCGATAAACTGTCACAGGCTGCGATCCTGTCAGTGGTATGGATCATTGTGGCAGCAGTGGCTTATTACATGATGCATAATATAACGGTTGCAGTCATTCTGGCAGTGCTGGGAGAAGCAGCGATCTGGATCATTTATGCAGTGAAATCTTCTCTGTATGAGGGACTTGTGGCTGATATTCTGAATTGCGCTGCATTGTCATCCAAATTTGATGATTTTACGCTGGGTGTTCTGAAATATGACGTGATCGTATATTATGTGAGCGTTGCATTTTTGTTTGTATTTCTGACGATCCAGAGTATCAGAAAAAAGAGATATAACTAAAATATATCAGGCACAAAAAAGCAGTGCGGAAATGAGGTAAATGATGAGCGAAAAGAAAGAAAATTTGACCCAGAATAAAGAGCCGGGAAAGATTAAAAGATCTTTTACAAGCCGGCAGTTTAAGTCAGGGGCGTACAGCTCCGTGATCACCGTGATCGTCATTGCACTGGTGGTTGTTGTAAATATGGTATTTAATAAGCTGGATCTGTCCACGGATCTCACATCAGACAGCCTGTTTACTTTGACCAAGGAGTCACAGAAGACATTAAAGAATGTCAAAGATGATATTACAATTTATTACATGGTGACAAAGGGGGAGGAACAGGATTATATCCGGCGTGTGATCAAGCAGTACAATAAGATCTCAGATAATATTAAAGTAGTGACAAAGGATCCGGTGGTTTATCCGAATTTTTCCAAGAAATATGTGGATGATGCGGTATCAGATAACGATGTGATCGTGGTTGACAATACCACAGGATCAGCAAAATATGTATCCAGCGATGATATGCTGTATTCGGATCAGTATTCCTATTATACAAGCGGAAGCTCTGAGCAGTATCTGGATGTGGAAGGACAGATCACATCTGCGATCCAGAATGTCCTTTCTACCGACAAGAAAAAGATATATGTTGTGACAGGACACGATGAGCAGAGTGTCAGTGATTCTCTTTCCAAAACATTGGAAAAGATGAATGTAGATGTACAGGAAATCTCTCTGGTAACCCAGAAGAAGGTGCCGGATGACTGTTCTTTATTGATTGAATATGGACCACAGAGCGATCTGAGAGACAGTGAGAAAACAGTGATCCTGGATTATTTGAAAAAGGGTGGTACAGCAATCCTGATGCCGGGTTACGTGGAGAAGGATACACCGAATATTGATGAGATCCTTGACTACTATGGCATGAGTATTCAGAAGGGTATTATTTATGAAGGTGTTGGACATTATGAGAATTATCTCAACTGGATCGTTCCGACTATCAACACGGATGCGGATGTTATGTCAAAGTTTGGTGACAAGGATTATGTGGTGATCGGATCTTCCCAGGGCATTAAGGAGCAGAAAGCTTCTTCTCTGAGAAGTGGATTGAGTTTAACGGATATTCTGACCACATCAAAGCAATCCCTGTTGAAAAAGGATCCAAGCTCCCAGAATACCGATAAGGAAAAGGGAGATCTGGACGGTCCGTTTGCAACAGGTGTTTACGCCGAGGAAACTGTAGATGACGGTACCACAAAGCTGGCGGTGATCGCAACCAACGAAGTACAGGATACTTTGATGGAAAATATGATCAGCGGCATGCTGGGAGATTCTAAGGATGGCAC
>CAKRHL010000076.1 GCA_934338765.1 uncultured Lachnospiraceae bacterium
CAGTATGGGTATGACTCCGTTGGAGGGTCTTGTGATGGGTACCCGTTCCGGTGATATTGATCCGGCCATCGTAGAGTTTATCTGTAATAAGGAAAACAAATCAGTCAGTGATGTTCTGACCATGTTAAATAAAGAGTCCGGTGTTCTCGGCATTTCCGGTCTGTCTAACGATTACAGAGACCTTCTGGAAGAGGAGGATGCGGGCAACGAGGCAGCTCACAATGCATTAGAGGTGCTGGTATACAGAGTCATCAAATATATTGGTGCATACCATACAGCCATCGGTGGTGCCGATGCCATTGCCCTGACTGCAGGTGCCGGTGAGAACAATCTGGTGGTACGTGGACGTATCGTCGAGGGACTTTCTGCACTGGGTATCAAGCTGAATAAGGAGGCCAATACAGTCAGAGGAGAGGAGCTTCTCCTTTCTACAGATGACAGCAGTATTCCGGTATGGGTTGTTCCGACCAACGAGGAATTAAAAATTGCCAGAGAAACGGTTGCAGTTGTTGAAAAATAATGGTTGACAAACAATACAGCAATTGATATAATCGAAAAAGTGTTGTAAAAAGTAAAGTAGGATAACAGTAGGAGGTGTAAGAAAATGTCTATCTGTCCAAAGAATAAATCTTCTAAGGGAAGAAGAGATCGTAGAAGAGCAAACTGGAAAATGACTGCTCCAAATCTTGTAAAGTGCAGTAAGTGTGGTGCTCTGATGATGCCACATAGAGTATGCAAGGCATGCGGAAGCTACAACAAGAAAGAGATTCTTGCAAACGCAGAATAATATCATTTTCACGAACATAAAAAGGCATCGCCCTCGGGCGGTGTCTTTTTATGTTTATGGAAAACTGCACAAAAGATATCATCATAAAAATTACATATAACAAAATAATTACAAGTTATTAGACATTTGGGATGGGGTGCATATAATGAAAAACGTGGCAAAAATATGGCAAAAAGCCAAGGAAGGAAGTGAGTACTACGGAGGAATTGACAAAGGAGCTGTTGGAGGAGCTGAATTGCAACACAGCATTCACGATTCCGGTATCCGGCGGGATCGCAGTTCCGGAATCGGTCGTTGTAACATGGCTGATCATGGCAGTATTGATCATTGTCTCCATATTATTGACAAGAAATCTGAGTGTTGAACATCCGGGAAAGGTACAGCTTGCAATGGAAGCAGGATATCAAACGGCGGAGAATTTCTTTGGAGAGTTGCTGGGAGAAAAAGGATTGAGATATCTGCCATATCTGATCAGTGTATTGATCTACATAGCGATTGCAAATCTGATCGGTCTTGTGGGACTAAAGCCACCGACGAAGGATATGGGTGTAACGGCAGGGATGGCGATCATGAGCATTTTGATCGTGGAGATTGCCGGGATCCGTGCAAAAGGAGGAAAAGGCTGGCTGAAAGGTTTTGCCGAGCCGATCTGGATCGTTGCACCGATCAATCTGCTTGAGGTGTTTACCAGACCGTTATCGCTTTGTATGCGGTTGTTTGGTAATGTGCTTGGCTCCTATGTAGTTATGGAGCTGATCAAACTTGTTGTTCCGGCAGTGCTGCCGGCAGTATTCAGTTGTTACTTTGATATATTTGATGGTCTGATACAGGCATTTGTTTTTGTATTTCTGACCTCCTTATATATTGGAGAGGCAACAGCAGTGGAATGATAAAAGAGTAAGAAATTAAGAGAAAAGAGGAGAATAATTATGACACAGTTAATCGCAATTGGAGCAGGAATCGCAGTTTTAACAGGTATTGGAGCAGGAATCGGTATTGGACTGGCTACATCAAAGGCAGTAGATGCCATTGCAAGACAGCCGGAGGCTGAGCCAAAGATCAAGATCAATCTGGTACTTGGCTGTGCATTGGCAGAGGCAACTGCTATTTACGGTTTTGTTATCGCATTGCTGATCATATTATTATTAAAATAATCAGTAGTAGCAGACGCTGTAGATTAAAACAGTCTGCAGCACACAAAATCAGAGAAAGGCTGGCGATGTGATATGTTACGTTTAGACGGGATCGTCTTTACATTGATCAACCTGCTGATACTTTATGTGGCATTGCGTCATTTTCTGATCGGTCCGATCCAGTCGGTACTGGAACAGAGAAAACAGTTGATCGACGGACAGTTTGCTTCAGCGGCAGGCAAAGAAGAACAGGCTCTGCAGCTCAAGGAACAGTATGAAGGTCTGTTGGCGGACGCAAAGGATCAGTCCCGGAAGATATTGGAGGACTCCAGGGTACGTGCCCAGAAGGAATACGAAAGCAGAGTGATGGAAGCAGAGAAGCAGGCAGGTCATATTATGGATAAAGCTAGAAAGGATGTAGAGGCAGAGAAGGAAAGGGCGATGGATGGTATGCAGAAGCAGGTGGCACAGGTGGCCATGGCAGCAGCCGAAAAGATCCTTACCCAGAATGTCGGAGCAGCATCCAATGGGTCTATTTATGACAGTTACATAGCAGGAGCAGGTGAGGTCCATGAATCAGACAGCAATTAATTATGGAAAAGTATTATTTCTATTGGGCATGGACCGGCAGACCGTGGCAGAGGCGGAAGAGATATGGAAGCAGTCAGAGCCTCTGCGGGAAGTGATGGAGAGTCCTGTTGTGGGAGCCGGGAAGAAGCACAGACTCATTGAGAGGATCTTTCCGGAAGAGATACAGACATTTCTGAAGGTAGTATGTGACAACCGGGAAATGGATATATTGCCGGATATGTTTCAGGCATATGAAGACTGGTATGATGACAGCGAGAAGATCCGAAGGGGCGTTCTGTATTATGTAGAAAAGCCCGGGAAGGAGCAGCTTGCCCGGATAGAAAAGAAGTTGTGCAGTCAGTTGAAATGCAGTGAGGTGGAGCTTACATTGGAGCCGCTGCCGGAGCTGATCGGAGGCTTTGTGATCAGTATCGGTGATCTGGAGATTGACCGGAGCCTGCGGGGCAGTATCAACTGTATGAGAGAAAAATTAATTACTGGTACGCCACAGGTGTAAGCAGTAAAAGGCTAGGAGATGATAATGTGAGTGCGATCAGCTCAGAAAATATAATTTCAATATTAAAAAGTGAGATTGAAAACTATGAAGCAGAAAGCCGGGAGCACGAAGTAGGTACCGTGATCTGGGTTGGTGACGGGATCGCAACGATCTATGGGATGGAGCATGCCATGTACGGTGAGATTGTGATCTTTGAAAACGGGATCAAGGGAATGGTTCAGGATATCCAGCGTACCCAGATCGGCTGTATTGTGCTGGGCAAGGACAATGGGATCCGTGAGGGCATGAAGGTGACCCGTACCAAAAGGCGTGCCGGTATCCCGGTAGGAGAAAAATATCTGGGGCGTGTGGTCAATGCTCTGGGAGCACCCATTGACGGAAAAGGAGATATTGAGGCATCTGATTACCGTGCGATCGAGTGTGAGGCACCGGGGATCATTGACCGGAAATCGGTCACAGAGCCGTTGGAGACCGGTATTCTTGCGATTGATTCCATGTTCCCGATCGGACGTGGACAGCGTGAATTGATCATTGGAGACCGTCAGACCGGTAAAACCTCTATTGCCATGGATGCCATATTGAACCAGAAGGGCAAGGATGTGATCTGCATCTATGTGGCCATTGGACAGAAGGCTTCTACGGTGGCAAAGCTTGTAAATACCTTAGAGAAGAATGACGCGATGGAATATTCCATCGTGCTGTCGGCAACGGCAAGTGAGTCGGCTTCTCTGGAATATATTGCACCGTACTCAGGAACAGCTCTGGCAGAGTATTTTATGTATCAGGGAAAGGATGTACTGATCGTTTATGATGATCTGTCAAAGCATGCAGTAGCATACCGTGCTCTTTCCCTGCTGTTAGAGCGTTCCCCGGGGCGTGAGGCATATCCGGGTGATGTATTTTATCTGCATTCCCGTCTGCTGGAGCGATCCAGCAGACTTAGCGACGAGTTGGGCGGAGGTTCCATTACGGCACTTCCGATCATTGAGACACAGGCAGGGGATGTGTCTGCATACATTCCGACGAACGTCATTTCCATCACAGACGGGCAGATCTTTTTGGAAAGTGACCTGTTCTTCTCCGGTATGCGTCCGGCGGTCAATGTAGGTCTTTCCGTATCCCGTGTGGGTAGAGCGGCACAGACAAAGGCGATGAAAAAGGCATCCGGTACGATCCGTATTGATCTGGCGCAGTTTCGCGAGATGGAAGTGTTTACACAGTTTAGTTCCGATCTGGATGACGAGACAAAGAAACAGCTTGCATACGGTAATGGCCTGATGGAGCTGTTAAAGCAGCCCCTTGGTCATCCGATGTCTCTGGCAGAGCAGGTGATCACGCTGGTTGTGGCAACCGGAAAGCTGTTCCTTGATATTCCGAAGGAGCAGATCAAGGAGACACAGGGAAAGATGCTGGCATATTTTCAGGATCTGCATCCGGAGATTGCAGAAAAGATACAGACAGACAAGGTGCTGGAGGACGATCAGAGAGACCAGATCCTGTCTGTGGCGGAGGAGTTTCTTGGTCAGAATAAATAGCAGCAGGTCTGTGCCTGGCCGGTCATGTCCGGCGGGAGGCACAGAGAATGGAGACGAGCATGGCAAATACGAAGGAAATACAGAAGCGTATGAAAAGCATTAAGGATACCATGAAGATCACGAATGCAATGTATATGATCTCTTCCACAAAGCTGCAGAAGGCAAAGAAAAAACTGGCAGATACCGAACCGTATTTTTATACGCTGCAGCAGGCATTCCAGCGTATTCTTCGTCATACGCCTGATCTGGAAAGCATTTATTTCCGCGATACGGAGCATATTCCCGTATCGGAAAAGAAAGTCGGTTACATTGTGGTAACGGCAGACAAGGGGCTTGCCGGTGCCTATAACCATAATATATTTAAAATAGCACATTCCCTGTTTGAACAGGGTGGAAAGAACAGTCTCTTTGTACTGGGAGAACTGGGCAGACAGTATTTTGCCAGAGAAGGACTCCGGGTACATAAGCACTTTAAGTACACCGTGCAGGATCCGAGTCTGCACAGAGCCCGGATGATCACCGATGATATTATCGAAAGATATCAGAAGGGGGAGCTGGACGAGGTGTATATTTTATACACACGCATGGAAAACGCCGTGACAGCAGAGGCGGAGATGAGAAAGCTTCTGCCGCTGGAAAAGGACAAATTTGCAGCAAAGCTTCCGGTAGATGTGTATCAGGAGACACTGACGCCGCAGCCGTCCTGGGAGAAGATATTAAATCATCTGGTACCCAATTACGTCAATGGATTTATCTATGGTGCGCTGGTGGAGTCCTATGCCAGTGAGCATAATGCCAGAATGATGGCAATGCAGTCGGCAACGGATAGTGCAAAGCAGATCCTGGCGCAGCTTTCCATTGAATATAACCGTGTGCGTCAGGCGGCGATCACACAGGAGATTACAGAGGTTATCAGTGGTGCGAAAGCACAAAAACGCAAAAAATAGTACATAATGTGCAGAAAGGCATGGTTATGATTATGAAAAAAGGAAAGATAGTTCAGATATCCGGTCCTGTCATCGATGTGGAATTTGAGGACAGCGATCTTCCATATATCAAGGATGCGTTGGAAGTGGATAATGACGGAAAGCGCTGTGTGATGGAGGTGGCGCAGCACATTGGAAATAATACGGTGCGCTGTATTATGCTGGCATCCAGTGAAGGTCTTCATAAGGATATGGAGGTAATTGCTACCGGCAGTGGAATTCAGGTACCCGTTGGGGAGAAGACGCTGGGACGTTTGTTTAACGTGCTGGGAGATACCATTGACAAGGGAGAAGATCTGAAGGAAGAAAAGCATTGGTGTATTCACCGGGATGCACCGGGATTTGAAGAGCAGAGTCCGGCGGTAGAGGTGCTGGAAACGGGCATCAAGGTCATTGATCTTCTGGCGCCGTATGCCAAGGGTGGTAAGATCGGACTTTTTGGAGGTGCCGGTGTTGGTAAAACAGTGCTGATCCAGGAGCTGATCCAGAATGTTGCTACAGAACATGGCGGCTATTCGATCTTTACCGGTGTCGGTGAGCGTTCCCGTGAGGGAAATGATCTCTGGTCTGAGATGAAGGAATCCGGTGTACTGAATAAAACCGCATTAGTGTTCGGGCAGATGAATGAGCCGCCGGGAGCCCGTATGAGAGTGGCTGAGACAGGACTTACCATGGCAGAATATTTCAGGGATGAGGAGCATCAGGATGTACTTTTGTTCATTGATAATATTTTCCGTTTTGTGCAGGCGGGGTCTGAGGTATCTGCACTGTTAGGGCGTATGCCGTCAGCGGTAGGTTATCAGCCGACACTTGCCAATGAGGTTGGTGAGCTGCAGGAGCGGATTGCATCGACGAAAAACGGTTCCGTTACTTCGGTGCAGGCTGTCTATGTGCCGGCAGATGATCTGACCGATCCTGCCCCGGCGACGACCTTTGCACATCTGGATGCCACAACGGTGCTTTCCAGAAAGATTGTTGAGCAGGGTATTTATCCGGCAGTGGATCCGCTGGAGTCAAACTCCCGTATTCTGGAGGAGGATATCGTAGGAAAAGAGCATTATGAGACTGCCCGCAGAGTACAGGAGATCCTGCAGAAGTATACAGAGCTTCAGGATATTATTGCCATCCTTGGTATGGAGGAGCTTTCCGAGGAAGACAAGATCACGGTGTACCGTGCCAGAAAGATACAGCGTTTCCTGTCACAGCCGTTCCATGTGGCAGAAACATTTACCGGAGTACCGGGAAAATATGTACCTTTAAAGGAAACGGTGAGGGGCTTTAAGATGATCATTGACGGCGAGATGGACGATTATCCGGAACAGGCATTCTTCAATGTGGGAACCATTGATGAGGTGATCGAGAAGGGTAAGAAATAGCTTTGACGTCATAAGTGAGGGTTAATTATGGAGAATACATTTTTATTGAATGTGACTGCCTGTGACCGTGTGTTCTTTGAGGGGCGCTGCCGTCAGGTGGTGATCCCTCTGGAGGACGGCGAAAAGGAGATTCAGGCACATCACGAAAATATGGTCTTTGCAGTGGAAGTAGGTGAGCTGCGGATCCAGACCGAGGATGGAGAATGGATCACGGGAGTGGTTGGCACCGGCTTTGCCCAGGTGATCAACAACCGTGTCAGTATTCTGGTGGACACCGCAGAGCATCCGGAGGAGATTGATGTGCGCCGGGCAAAGGAAGCTAAGGAACGCGCCAGAGAGCAGCTCCGCCAGAAACAGAGTATTCAGGAATATTATATGTCCAAGGCATCTCTTGCGCGGGCAATGTCAAGACTGCGTTACAGCAGTAAGGACGATATGCGCGTCTGAGATGGATTAAATGAAAAGAGCCTGTTATCTGGTGATTACTCAGATAACAGGTTCTTTTGGATCCAGTCGGTAAGATATGCATGAAACTCTATGATCGCCGGATTCTGGGCGGAAGCCTTCGGGATGGAGGCAATTACCTGACGACTGCAGTCCGGATTATTAATGGAGAGCAGCTTAACCTGATCCGGGGACGGCTTTTTCCAGCAGTACTGCGGCCAGAACCCCACACCGAGTCCTGCGGCGATGAGATCACGCACGGTCTCCGGATTGTCACTTTCATATACGATATTCGGAGTAAAGTGAATGGATTGGCAGAACAGATCGCAGATGGCACGTAAAGGTCGGTTATTTTCAAGACTGACATAGGACTCCTTGGCGGTTCGCTCCAGTTTTATGGAGGAGAGAGATGCCAGCTTGGAATCTGCAGGAACTGCCAGATAGAAATCCTCCTGAAACAGGAGGTGCTGGGATGGCAGAAGCTCCGTATCGCTGCGGACGGCAGAAACGAAATAATCCGCAGTGGGATCGTCTGGCTTCTGGGAAAGCTTAAATTTTATCTCCGGGTGAATGGAACGATAAGAAATAATACAGTTGGTGATGATCGCAGAGGCAGAACGAAGATTCATATGGATCACAGGCTGGCTCTGGGAGGCATCCTTGATCTCCTCCGGAAGACGGTCCAAAGCGGATATGATAGGGAGTAGTTTGTTTTGTAACAATCTGCCGTTACTGTTTAAGGATATGTGATGGTTTTCACGGTCAAAAAGAGACACGTCCAGCTCCTCCTCCAGATGGCGGATCGCCTGGGACACAGCGGGCTGTGCTACATGCAGAGTTTCCGCTGCCTTCGTGACATGTTCAAACTGGGCAACGGCGAGAAAGTATCTTAATTGAAACAGTTCCATAATTTCCCTCTTTTCCTTTGTGGTTTCATCTCAAAATCAATAATTTCATATATTACAGTATTCTTTTGTGAAATTCAAGTCGGCACATTATAAATGACGAATGAAAACTACAGCACCTCAGAAATAACGAATGAAAACAAACTAAAAACTACATATTTCACGAAAGACATAGCTGCTTAAGAACCGATTCATATCAGCCGGATCGTCCGGAAGCAGATAGAACGCAGGCTTTGCCTTGTGTGTTGCGTAAAAACATGCTTCTTTCACAGTAGGTTCTTTGGAGGACAGAGAAGGAAGAAATATCCCTTGTTTTTTTGTGTAGCAGTTGGAGGCAGTGGCTTTCTTGCGGCAGGAAGCATCCACAAACTGCGCCACACTTTTATGAATGGCGGTATCCTCCTGGGGCAGGTAGTAGTAATCCTTATGATCCGGAAAGAAATATTTCAGGGTTCCGTGATACAGTGGCAGTGAAAGGGTGGCAGAAGTCTGGTCAAGCGTAAGAATACCGTTCTCAAGTTGTGTTTCTAGGGCATCTGCCGTAGGGAATGAGTGCTCCAGAGTGGCTTTTCTGGGGAGCTGTACCGGCAGCTCTACAGTCAGATGATCTGAGGTGAGACTGCTGACGGTGACTGTTTTTGGCTCCAAAGGGGCGAAAAAATCCTGATATGACAGCATACTGCATACGTGGATCATGCCGGCAATATCATCGTGATTGTGGAGCAGAAGCAGCTTTTCCAGCTCGGCTCCCTTTTCCTTGTGAAGGATCTTTTGCTGCATATATTCGGAATATACCTTGATCAGCTGGCCTCCGTTATAGATATCCTCCCGGTTTAATCCTAACCAGTGTTCCAGAT
>CAKRHL010000077.1 GCA_934338765.1 uncultured Lachnospiraceae bacterium
CCGAATCATTGTTGTGCGAAGTTTGAGTTATCAATATTTTTCTAATTTATTTTCCGTCCTTACGCATGGGAAAGCTCCGGAAAATAAAGTTTTTCTTCCTCAATACTTTTAAGCTGCTCCCCTAAATAAAACAGTCTGTAATCCTCTGCTCCATCATATTTCTCTGCGATACATATATCCATATCCTTCCGATCCGGCACAAAACCAAGTCTGCATTTATGGTATTCCCCTCTTACCCGCTGCAAAACATCCGAAAGTGCCACTTGATCTTTACATATGATACTCTGTAAAAGCAGTGTATCCTCCTCTGTCTCTGCTACAATAAAACATTCCAGATCCTTTGCATAATGGACATTTTCCATATCTGCGGTATAAAACATCTGCAAACCAAATTTGTTGATCTGTTCCATTGAAGAATTTACTGCGCTGTGCCGGATCATATCCATATATTTTTGCTTCATCTGCCCATCTGCAGTATTTACCGTCATAAAACACGCTCCATCGGACCGGCTCCTGCAAAACTCCGTTTTAACCTCATACCGATACTCTGTTACCCTTGAAAATCCGCATTGATCATAAAACGCCAATGCATCCAGATTGGCAAACAGATAAAATCCGTCACAATTATCCTTGTGCTGCTTTACCACCTGATCTATGAGCTTTTTTGCCAAGCCCTGCCTGCGATAGTTCTCTTCCGTCATGACTGTTCCAATCTGTATGTAATTTTTCACTACACCATTCTGAAGAAAGGTCATCCTGTTTGCGGATACATTGGAAATAATTTTGCCATCTTCCATAAATGAATACGGAATATAATCTCCCTCAAAATATCCCCCGGTAACCCAGTCCTCAAAATCAATCCAAAAAGTTTTCTTTGCTAATTCACTGAGTGCATGACGCAGAGTGTCGTCACGCATGTAATCACTTACTAATTCCATGTTTTAATTCTCCTCCTGTTTCACTTAATTTTCTCTCCTCCAAATATTTTATATTACGCTGTCAGCAATCCTTTCATATGCCTGTTTCCAGTTTCTGTGAGCATTTCCAAATTCTATCGGTACCAGTTTCCACTGTCCATCTACATTACGCCAACATTCGCTCACCTGTTGATGTCTCACAAAATGCTCCAGTGAGTATGTGTTAAAATTTTTACTGTTTAATTTTTCATAGTGTATTATCATATTTTCTGTCCCTTTCTTAATCTGATTCGTTTAGGGTTATGTGTTGCGAATTATATAATGCCAATGCTACAAAGTCAACAACATTTTATACTATATTTCTCCTGACAATCAGATAACGATAAAACCTGTGTTTTCTCCTTAATTTGCACTACCTTGCAAGCGTTTTCCGCACGAAAAAAGCAGAACCAATCCATTTTCTCTTTGGAATCAGCTCTGCGTCTTGGCGTCTGGCTCATTTACTATTTCAATGATTCTACCGGCGAGGACACCAATGTAATCTGTCTGGAAATACTTTGCAAAGGATGCACAAAGCCTAAACAGTGCCATCTGAATCACAGTTCCATCCTCTCTCTGAACGCATGCGTGGTTTATCAAATATATCTTAACAAAAAATGCCAATCCATCCGCATGGTATGGTGACATAGGATTTCATTTCAAAATACAATAATGTACCTATGCACCATACAATAACAGATTTCTGGCATTTTTATCTACATCAATTTCTCTATATTACCAAGCGTCATGTTCATCGCTCGTTATTTCCCAATAAATCGCGAAAATAAGCAGTGACACTGTCCCACAATTCCTGGTCTGAACCATCAACCATTAAATTCACATTGTTATTATGTGCAAACTCTTTTGCTAATTTTCTTAATGTACTAAGGTCAACTGGTTGTTTTAATAAAATAGACATGGTAATCTTATCTTTTTCTTTTATCAACTGTTGAAATAAATCCATTTTTGTCACCTCATTCTTTTACATATATATCGAAAAATTTTGTTCTATCATGAACAGCAAAAATAACTATAATCCGTTGGAAATTGTTGAAATGGTTCATTTACCAGAATACCAAATGTAACGTCTTCCCCCACTTCAATATCTTGATTATATTGATTGTTTTTTACAATATATCTATTAGTTCTGCCCTTGTTGTCTAATTTAGCATTCCAAATATTAGCAATAGAATTTTCCAAAGAAAATGCCAGACACCAGTTATCAATTTTATAATCCCCCGTATTCTTAATCGTAACCTCTGCAACATATCCATCCGACCAACTAGAAGTAATGAAAAAAATGACCTGGTATCCCTCGCCAGAATACAGATAACTATCCTCTACTTTTGCCATAGAATTTGATGTTTGCAGTAAACTTGAAATCATTGCTAAGATCAGTACAATTGAAATCAAGCTATTCTCTAATTTTTTTCTCTACATTTTCATTTTTTCCTTTCTTTTTAAAAAACAACCATGTAACTATAAATAATATCAAAACCCCGACAGAAAAAAGAATGTTTACTTCTAATTCGTATTCATCAGGGAATACATATGATGTCCGGGAGAGCGGGGATTGAAGCGGATAATGATTTACTCTTAAATGATCGTTGCATACTGATATAAATTGATAGGTTGCAAATGCTGTCATCATATATCCTATTGACAGTATTCCTCTAAGCCATAAAAATATTTTACTTGTCTGTTTTTTTCTCCATTCCCTTAAACAGATGAATACTACAATCACATCAAAAAACAACTGCATCATAAGCATAATTTTCAAAAGAATTAGTCCTGGATTCCTTATATCTACCACAATATCATTACAAGCATTTACCAAACTGCCATGAAACAGCAATTGAAATCCATTATATGACCTTGTAGGCAATGCTGCTACTGTAGAAATACCAGCACCCATTCTAATTTCTAATATTGGCTGACTTAACCTCACAAGAGACAACACAGGCACTAAAAGCCAAATACAACACATTAATTTATGTACCTTATTTTCTTTCATTAAATTTCACCTTTCTTCCTAAAAAGACATTTTTGATTACTTTTATTTTCATATCAAACTACACATCAAAATATACTCAATCTGTCAATGATCGTAATATCACTTTTTCACCGAACATACCATTAACTGAATCTCATTTTCCGAGGAGGATCTTCCGCTGAAATCAGCATAACTGTCCCCAACACGTAACCCTAATCCGGAAAATATTTCCGTTATTTCATCCAAGGTATATAACCGGATCGTATTGCCCTCATACATTTCCGGCTTTGACAAAACTTCTCCATACGGATGATCAATCTGGCCGTATAACATCGTTCTACTCTCCCGATTCCACTCAAAGGCAGACAATGTCAGTCCATTTTCCCCTGCATCCCACAATTTGCATGGAAAGTGTGTGTCCGCATAACTGCCATTCATAATATCCATAAAATGTTTTCCACCTTTTTTTAATGCTCTCGCAACAACTTCAAATATTTTTCTGTTTTCCGTCTCGTTTTCCAGATAACCAATGGCTCCATCTGCCATATTCAGTACCACATCAAATTCATTTTCAAAGGAAATATCACGGATATCTCTACAGATAAATTCTGCATTTAACTTCTCTTTTCCTGCCTGCTCCGTCGCATACCTGATATATTCCGGTGTAATATCCACACCGGTCACCTCATAACCACGTCTTGCGAACTCCAGAGAATGACGTCCAAATCCACATGCAAGATCAAGAATCTTCTCATTCCCTTTTAATTCCAGTTTATCGATCAAAAAATCCACCTGACGTTTTGTGTCCTCCACCCAGGACATATTTTGGATATCCATCGTCCATATTTTTTTATACCAGTCTTTTTCCATGGCTTTCATTGTAAATCTCCTCCATTTTTATCCAACAATCAGTCATCCCAGCAGATGAAGCATGCCGCCAGATCATACCGTTTTCCTCCACCGTTCTATTAAAATTCTTTAATCATTTCATTTAATGCCGCTTCCAATTCTTTCGTCACTTTCTCCTTGTCCTTTGCCCCATCATAGATGCTGTAATACAGATACATAACCGCATAAAACCGGACCGCCTTGTAATCTGCATCCGCAATGCCCATGCTTTGAAATAAATCCTTCACATATCCCGCCGGTCCGGACGCAAGATACTGCTGGTACAATCCCTGCATTTCCTCGTTTCGAAACTGCTCTAAGGTCAGCATTTTACGAAATGAAGAGGCAAAGTCATCCTCTGTCCAATATTTGAACATAGACTTGCTATATTCCAAAAAATCTTCCATGGTTGTTTCCAGATATTTTTCCGGATTCTTTTCCATTTCTTCTTCCGGTACATTGTTCTTTTCTGCCTGTTCACTGTCTCCTTGTTCCATACGTTTTACAATATGTTCAAAGATATCCCGCTTATTTTGGTAATGACGATACAAGGCCCCCTTTGTCATACCCAATTCTCCGGCGATCCGGCTGACAGACACCGCTTCATATCCATCCCGTGCGAACAAATGAAGTGCCACGGTTAAGATTTCTTCCTTTGTGTTTCCCATAACATGCCTCCCATTATAATCGACTGCTTTCTAACCGTTTCTGTTTCAGTTACCCAAAGATCTGCCCCGGAAGCTTTTTCTTTTCCTTCGTCGGAAATTGCCTGTCAAATTCTTCCACCGCCGTTTCATCAACAAGATAGCCTTCCGGTGTGGTATATTCTCCGGTAATTCCATCCAGATATCCCGGTATCAGCTCTTTACACAGGAAGAATGAGGCATCCTCCCCCTCCGGAAGACCATGATAACGGATGCCGAACTCACCTGCCTCCCGAAATCCGCTTTTTCCGTAAAAGTCTATGTTCCCTTCAAAGCACAAGGCTCCACATCCAAGCTCCTTCGCTTTTTCCAGAGAATAATCCAGCAAAATCTTTCCATATCCTTTTCTTTTCCATTGCGGTGCAATACAGATGGGTCCCATTGTCATAATGGGGATTTCTCTTCCATCATCCGCTGCGATCAATGCTCTCATAAACATATTCTGCCCGATGAGTTCTCCATCCTGCTCCATCACAAGATCAAGCTCCGGCACAAACGCAGCATCCTTACGGAGCTGATGCAGTACATAATGCTCCATACATCCCGGACGGTATACATTCCAGAAGCTTTCCCTTACCAGATTCTCTACTTCATGATACTCTCCTTTTTCTTCTGACCGAATCACAATATTACTCTTCATTTTATCTTCTCCTTCCAAAAAATAAACGACCGTTTACATTTTCATTTTAGTAAACGACCGTTTATTTGTCAAGAATTTTATTTATAAATTGCTCAAACTGATATGTAATGATGTGGTGTATACCTGTTTTGACTTTATATCCGCAATATGCTATAAAATTAACTATGTTTATCTACATTTACGCTGGATTTATTAACAGGAGGCTTCCATGGCAGAGATTATCACTATCACCGATTTTCAGGCACCGGAGCTTGATATTTATGCCCGCTGTTCGGAAACGCAGCTTTTACATTACTATGAACCAAAGGGCGGTATTTTTATCGCGGAAAGTCCCAAAGTGATCGAACGGGCACTCCATATGGGGTGTGAACCCATTTCTATTCTTACGGAAACAAAGCATATTGATACGCAATTGTCCGGGATTCTCTCCCGCTTTCCAGAGCTTCCTGTTTATACTGCACCCTATGAGGTGCTGACACAGCTTACGGGCTTTGCCCTGACCAGAGGGGCACTGTGTGCCATGCATCGTCCTGCCCTGAAATCTGTCGGGGAGCTTTGCCGGGACGCCAGACGCATCGCCGTTCTGGAAAATGTAGTAAATCCCACCAATGTCGGTGCCATTATCCGGTCTGCAGCGGCTCTCCACATGGATGCCGTTTTGCTGACACCGGCCTGCAGTGATCCCTTTTACCGTCGTGCCGCCCGCGTCAGTATGGGAACGGTATTTCAGATTCCATGGACTTATCTGTCCTCCGGTCCGTCCGCTGACGTTCCCCCGGGGAAAGGTGATTCTTACCACGGATCCTATGTAGAACAACTAAAAAATCTGGGATTTCTCACGGTTGCCATGGCTCTCCGTGATCAATCCCTGTCGATTACAGATCCTGCTCTGGCAAACGCCAAAAAGCTTGCGATCATCTTAGGCACCGAGGGCGAAGGACTGGCACAGGAAACCATTGACGCCTGCGATCACACGGTTATGATCCCGATGTCCCATGGCGTCGATTCCCTCAATGTCGCTGCTGCCAGTGCCGTTGCTTTTTTTGAGATCACAAAGGATATTACATAAGCTTCATAACATCCTCTGTAATCTGCTCTTTGGTCAGACGGTTATCCTTCAAAACCTCTGCTGCATCATAGCGGTCCAAAAATTCCTTCTTCAGACCGTAATTCAATACCTTCATCTCACTGTCTCCATAGAAGCGGGTAATCTTCTCGCCAAAGCCGCCGTCCAGGATACCATCCTCCAGCGTGATCACAATATCGTGATCCTTTTTCAGATCCTCCAGCATTTCCTCATCGATTCCGGTAATATAATACGGATTGATCACCGTTGCTTTTGTACCGGTCTTTTCCTCCAGCTCCTTCGCAACACTCAGTCCCAGAAAATAAAATGTACCAAGGCCAACTACGGCAACCCTGCTTCCCTTCTGTGTGATCTCATATTTATTCAGATCAGAGAAATCCTTTGTCACCTTCTGACCATCCGAGATTACCGGACCGCCCGGCAGACGGATGGCTGCCGGATGCTCATTCTGCTCCAGACTCCAGTCGAGCATCGCAAGATATTCTTCCTTGGTGGCCGGTGCCAGATAAACGAGATTTGGAATATTCGCCATCATCGGAATATCATATAATCCCAGATGGGTCACATCATTCATGCCATAAACCGTGCCACAGTAGGTAACGATGGTTGCGGCATTATTGTTAATACAAAGATCCTGCGCGATCTGATCATAAGTTCTCTGTACAAAGGTGCTGTATACTCCCCATACCGGTTTTCCGCCATTGGCTGCAATACCGGATGCCAGTGCCACTGCTGTCTCCTCTGCGATTCCCACATCAACAAACTGCTTTCCGGCTTCCTCTCTCTTATCCTTTGTAAATCCAAGAACAGTCGGTGTCGCAGAAGTGATTGCTACCACAGAAGGATCCTTTTTCATCTTTTCCAACAGAAACTTTGCCGTAATATCGGAATAATCCTCTCCCTGAGGCACTTCCAACGGCTCTCCTGTCTCAATATGAAATGGGCCATTATAATGCCAGCTTTCCTTATCCTTCTCTGCCGGAGCATAGCCCTTTCCCTTCTGTGTCTTAATATGGACAACCACAGGCTTTGTGCTGTCCTTGACGCTCCGGAATGCCTTGATCAAGGCATCCACGTTATTTCCTTCGTCTACATAAACATAATCCAGTCCCATGGCACGGAACAGATTGCACTCTGCCTCTCCCTTTGTCTCACGAAGCAGCTTCAGATTGCTGTACAGACCACCGTGGTTTTCTGCAATGGACATATCATTGTCATTTACAACAATGATTAAATTGCTTTCCAGTTCTGCCGCAAAATCAAGTCCCTCCAAGGCTTCTCCGCCACTGAGGGATCCATCACCGATCACGGCGATCACGTTTCCTTTGCCACCGGTAAGATCACGGCCTTTTGCCAGACCACATGCCAGACTGACTGAGGTAGAAGTATGACCTACCGTAAAATGATCATGCTCACTCTCCTGCGGACTGCTGTATCCGGTCACATCGTCATAATGCTCCTCATACAGATATGCATCCTTTCTACCGGTCAGCATCTTATGGGGATATGTCTGATGGGATACATCATACACGATCTTGTCCTTAGGGGATTCAAAGACATAATGGAGTGCGATTGTTGCCTCTACCATACCAAAATTCGGTCCAAAATGACCGCCATGAATACTTGCACGTTTTAACAGAGCCTGTCTCATCTCCACTGCCAGCTCTGTCAGCTGTTCTCCTGATAATTTCTTTACGTCTTTCGGTCCATTGATCTGTTCTAAATACATATTATACCTCCTGATATATCAATCTTTTTGAAGAGCAAATCGGACATTGCAGCTTCCACTCTCAAAACTCAAAAATTGCGTTGACCATTACATCAACGCAATTATAACACCTAAAGCTGACTTTAAGTCAAGAACCTTTCCTGACAAAAATTATAAATAATTTCTAAAGTTCTTTATGGTTTCTCAGATATTCTACTCCACCGGGCTGTCTTCCTTCGCCACATATTCAAAGAAGTCAAAATCGGCATAATGCTTGTGCTTGACACGGTCCGCACATGTAATCCCCACCATGGTTCCCGTAAATTCTCCGTATTTACAATACTCATCGGAAAACTTTGTGGTATCAAACGGGATACCGATCTTTTCATAATGCTCCCCATCATACCCCCCAGTAAAACTGCGAATGCTTTCCTCTGATCTCCAGCCGGAAATAGACCGGCTCACTCCATGATCCCTTGATATCCTTTGCCGTGATCAGAAAATTGTCCACATCAAAATAGTGGGCATTCATGGAATTCATTACACCATAGATCACATAAAACATATCCTCTGTCTCGCAGTAAGTCAGGCATTCTTCACTTATTTGTCACGCTGTACCAGCTGCAACAAATATTATCTATATAAGAGTGCGTTTATCATTTCACTCCACGAGGAACCGATACCCAAATTTAGCGAACAATCCTGAAATGAAGTAACCTTTCGCCACAGCCGTTCCATATTCTTCTCGTCAATAACTTCCATTTTTTATAGATGCGTAATCTGATAATATGTTTGTACTACCTAATGAGGGCGAATTTGAAGTTCCTCCAAACAATGCTGAGTAATCTACGTTACTGTTGTATTTATTTGTATAATCACTAAAACTATTTATTTCTGACATTTAATCAACCTCCTTGTCCTTATCAGCATCCATGCAAGATTTATTTCATTAACAAACCTACAGTTTCACATCAACATTATGT
>CAKRHL010000078.1 GCA_934338765.1 uncultured Lachnospiraceae bacterium
CCCCGTCCATCACTGACCATTTTGTCGATCTCATCAAACAGGATCAATGGATTTTTGACCTTTGCGTTTTTGAACGCATTGATCACACGTCCCGGCATGGCACCTACGTAGGTTCTACGGTGTCCCCGAAGCTCTGCTTCGTCCCGGACTCCACCCAGACAGATCCTCACATACTTCCGCCCCAGTGCCTTTGCCACAGATTTGGCAATAGATGTCTTACCTGTTCCCGGTGGCCCCACCAGACAAATGATCGTTCCTGTTCCGTTTTTGTTCAGCTGTTTGACTGCCAGGTACTCCAGAATCCGCTCCTTGACCTTTTCCAGTCCATAATGATCGGCATCCAGAACCTCCTTTGCATGAGCAACATCCGTATTATCCCTGCTCATCTTCTTCCACGGCATAGCAAGAAGTGTCTCCAGATATCCCCGGATCACCGCACTCTCTGAATTGTTGGAGCTGATCCGTTTATAACGATTGATCTCTTCTTTGATCTTTTTCTTAACTTTGTCCGGTGCCTTCAGACCGGCAAGTTTTCGTTCAAGTTTATCTGCCTCGGATTCTGCGTCGTCCTCTCCCAGCTCTTTATGGATTGCCTTGATCTGCTCACGAAGATAATACTCCTTCTGGTTATCCTCAACCTGTTGTTTAACCATCTCTGAAATGTCCCCCTGCAAACGCAGGATCCCAAGCTCCCTTTCCATAACAATCATCAGCTCGGTGAAACGGTTCTCCAGACGATCCGGTTCAATGATTCCCTGTTTCAGATGATAATGGATCGGAAGGTTGGCTGTGATCGTATAAATGATCTGATCCAGATCAATACTCTCACTGATTATATCCTGAAGCTGTTTGCCCATTTTCCCCTGCCGGTCACAATATTCCCGGAACAGCTGCTTTACCTGACGGATCATCGCCACACGCTTTAACTGCTCCGTGGGCTCTCCATGGTTAGACAGAATCTCCGCATTATCCCAGACATCATCCTCATCCTCGTCCACCTGCACATTTGCAAGAATATATCCTTCATCGGTGCTTTCCAAAGACAGCAGATGGGCTCTTTTCTCTCCTTCCAGAACCACACGGACATATTTATCCGGCATTTTGGCAATCTGCTTCACCTTTGCGATCGTGCCTACCTCAAAAAGATTATCCATATTCACATCGCTGTTCTCTGCATCCCGTTTGGCAGCGGTAAACACCATCTGGTCATTTTCCATCGCTGCTTCCATTGCGCTGACGGTCTCCGGCTTGGCCACCTCAATATATGCTGTAACCCCCGGCAGCGCCACTACATCCCGCAGTGCCATTAAAGGTTTCTTGATCATAGCAATTTATGTTTCCTTTCTGCTCGGCCACGTCTCATGACCTTTTTATTTTCAAAAAGAGGGTGCCCAAAAGCAGCCCTCTCTCGATTTTTAGAGAACAAAACACTGGTTTTGCCCTTTTCATTTACGCAATCTCATCCTTGGTGTTGCTGTCGGAGGAAATCTCTCTGCGCTCATCGTCCTTGGTAACAAGGATCGGCTCTGCCTCTCCCTTTGCAGCCGCCTCTGTGATGATACACTCTACTGCCTCCTCATCGGACGGCACTTCATACATAGCATTCATCATAACGGACTCAATGATAGCACGAATACCTCTTGCTCCGGTTCCACGCTCAATCGCTCTCTGGGCGATCGCACGGATTGCTCCATCCTGGAACGTCAGCTTTACGCCATCCAGCTCAAACAGCTTCTTGTACTGCTTGGTTATGGCATTCTTCGGCTGCACCAGAATACGCTCCAATGCTTCCTCATCCAGCAGATCCAATCCCACATTGACCGGCAGACGGCCGATCAGCTCCGGAATCAATCCAAATTTAACAAAATCCTCCGGCAGAACCTGTTTGAAAAGCTCTCCTACATTCTCATCTTCCTTATCGGAAATCTCCGAATTAAAACCGATGGATTTTTGTCCGATCCTGGATCCGATGATCTTATCCAGGCCATCAAAGGCTCCACCACAGATAAACAGGATATTGGTGGTATCCAGCTGATAAAACTCCTGATGAGGATGCTTTCTTCCCCCCTGGGGAGGCACACTTGCCACCGTCCCCTCAAGAATCTTTAACAATGCCTGCTGTACACCTTCACCTGACACATCACGGGTGATGGAAACATTCTCTCCCTTTCGGGTAATCTTATCAATCTCATCAATATATATAATGCCGTGCTGTGCACGCTCCATATCATAATCCGCTGCCTGAATGATCTTGAGAAGGATATTCTCCACATCCTCACCTACATAACCGGCCTCTGTAAGTGCCGTTGCATCTGCGATTGCAAATGGTACATTCAATATTTTAGCCAGCGTCTGTGCCAAAAATGTCTTTCCTGAGCCTGTAGGTCCCAGCATAATGATATTACTCTTCTGGAGCTCCACATCCATGCTCTTCTCTGACAAAACTCTCTTGTAATGATTATAAACAGCGACAGACAATACTTTCTTGGCATCTTCCTGACCGATCACGTACTCATCCAAAAATGCTTTCATTTCCTTTGGTTTCAAAAGATTGATCTCTGTTTCATTGTCATAGGATAAATTGCCACTGTCCAGCTCATCCTCGATAATTTCATTGCAAAGATCCACACACTGCTCACAGATATAAACCCCCGGTCCTGCGATCAGCTTCCGTACCTGATCCTGTGTTTTGCCACAGAAAGAACATTTCAGTCTGCTCTCATCTTTCTTTCCTGCCATTCTAATCTCCAATCATATTATTCTATGATGTTGGACGCAAAAGATATCCTGCCCCCAACTATTGCCGCAAACTGCTCCCTTTTATGCAGTTACGCACGCTTTGTGATCACATGATCCACCAGACCATAAGCCTTCGCTTCCTCTGCTGTCATGTAATTGTCTCTCTCTGTATCTACCGCGATCACATCCAGAGGCTTTCCGGTATTCTCTGCCAGGATCTGATTCAAACGCTCTCTTGTCTTTAATATCTGCTCAGCAACAATACGGATCTCTGTCTCCTGTCCCTTTGCACCGCCGGATGGCTGATGGATCATGATCTCAGCATTCGGCATTGCATATCGCTTGCCCTTTGCACCACCTGCAAGCAGAAATGCCCCCATACTTGCAGCAAGTCCCATACAGTATGTGGCTACATCACACTTAATGTAATTCATGGTATCATAAATTGCAAATCCGGCACTGACAGATCCTCCTGGACTGTTAATATAAAGACTGATATCCTTTCCCGGATCCTGTGACTCCAAAAACAGGAGCTGTGACACGATCAGGCTTGCAATATCGTCATTGACCTCGTTGCTGAGGAAAATGATACGATCTTGAAGCAGTCTGGAGTAAATATCATAGGAACGCTCCCCACTGCTTGTTTTCTCAATGACATATGGTATACTGTAACTCATTTACTACACCCTCCTAACTTCTTTGTTCAAAAAAAGGCTATGCCCTAAAAAACGCCAGCCCTGCCTGTCAGATAGACAGGGCAGCGGCTGACGCCGGAAATACATGATTTATTTCTCAACTGCAGCGTCAACAACAAGTTCAACTGCCTTCTGTACTGCCAGATCAAGTGCAATCTGCTTCTTCTCTTCTTCGCCAACCAGCTCTTTTAACTTATCAGCTTCCATCTGATACATCTCAGCCATCTTCTCAAGCTCTTTCTCAAGATCTTCATCGGATGTCTCGATATTCTCTGCTGCAACAACTGCCTCAAGAACAAGACGGCTCTGGATACGCTTTAATGCCTGTGGCTGAAGCTCATTGGTAAGACTCTCCGGAGTCATGCCTGTAAACTGCATATACTGCTGCAGGGACAGCCCCTGAGACTGGATACGCTGGCTGAACTCCTGTACCATCTGACGAACCTGTGTGTCTACCATCGGATCAGGAATCTCCATAGTAGCGTTCTCGATGATCTTTCCTACAACGTCCTCTTCCTTTTCTCTCTTAAGAGCTGCTTCCTTATTTTCAAGAAGCTTCTTCTTCAGATCCTCTTTGTACTCATCAACAGTATCAAACTCGGATACATCCTGTGCAAAATCATCATCAAGCTCAGGAAGCTCTTTCACCTTGATCTCCTTGATGGTTACCTTGAATACCGCAGGCTTGCCCTGAAGCTCCTCTGCCTGATACTGCTCCGGGAATGTTACATTGACCTCTGTCTCCTCGCCAATGTTCTTTCCGATGAGCTGCTCCTCAAAATTGTCAATGAAAGAATGAGAACCGATGGTCAGAGGATAATCCTCACCCTTGCCACCCTCAAACGGCTCGCCGTCTACAAATCCCTCGAAGTCGATCGTTGTGATATCGCCATCCTGAACAGCTCTGTCATCAACTGTGATCATTCTGGAATTGCTCTCACGAACTTTATCAATCTCTGCCTGAAGCTCCTCATCTGTCACCTCAGCAGTTTTCTTCTCTACTTCAATCCCCTTGTAATCTCCAAGAGTAACCTCCGGCTTTACTGCAACGGTTGCTGTAAAGATGAAAGGCTTGCCCTTCTCGATCTGAGTTACATCAATAGAAGGCTGTGCTACGATCTCAAGCTCACTCTCCTTTGCTGCTGACTCATATGCACCTGGGATCAGGTCATTGGCAGCATCCTCAAAGAATACACCTGCGCCATACATTTTTTCGATCATTGCGCGTGGTGCTTTTCCCTTACGGAAGCCCGGAAGAGAAATCTTGCTTTTATTTTTCTTATATGCTTTATCTAATGCAGCCTCAAACTCCTCTGCGCTCACCTCAATTGTAAGCTTTGCCATACTCTTTTCTAAAGTTTCTACCTGTACACTCATTTTATAATTTCCTCCTTAATATTTCACGGACAATACGCCGCAATTAACCATTGATATACTATAGCATGAATAAATCCACAATAGCAAGTCTTTTTCACAAATTTATGGGATTACATGTCCCTTTTTATACAATACTTTGACAACCTGATCGACATATTTCTCGCAAAGCTCCTCCGTCTCTGCCTCTACCATCACCCTGATCACAGGTTCTGTACCGCTCTCACGGATCAGGATCCGGCCATTCTGTCCCAGTGCTTTGGCAACCTCTTCCGTTGCTGCCACCACATCCGGATCATTCTTGGCAGCCGGCTTGTCTCCCACACGGACATTTTTTAGAAGCTGTGGATAAATGGTAAGTCCCTTTCGAAGCTCAGAAAGCTTCTGTTTCTTTTCCAGCATAACCTCCATCAGCATCAGCGAAGTAAGAACTCCATCTCCTGTCACCGCATATTTACTGAAGATAATATGACCTGACTGTTCTCCTCCCAGAGAATGTCCGTACTGCATCATATTGGCATTGACATATTTATCTCCCACAGATGTCTTCTCATAGGAAATGCCTGCCTTATCAAATGCTTTATACAGTCCAAGGTTTGACATGATCGTTGTAACGACTGTGTTGTTATTCAACTCTCCCTTATCCTTCAGATAACATCCACACAGATAAAGAATACAGTCTCCATCGATCACCTGTCCCTTATCGTCTACCGCCAGACAGCGATCTGCATCTCCATCATAAGCAAAACCGATATCCAGATCATTTTCCACCACATATTTCTGAAGATTCTCAATATGTGTAGAACCGCAGTTGTCGTTGATATTCGTTCCGTCCGGCTCCATACCGATCGCATATGTCTTAGCTCCCAGAGCATCAAACACACCCTTGGCTACGGAATAAGAAGATCCATTGGCACAGTCCAGTCCCACACGGACATTTTTAAAGGAGCGTGTCGCCAGAGACATCAGATAACCGATATAGCGGTGTCTGCCGATGGCATAATCCACAGTGCACCCGATCTTTTCGCGGGTTGCAAACGGAATCGTGTCCTCCGGACTGTCAATGTATGTCTCGATCTTTTCTTCTACCTCAGCCTCCAGCTTATGGCCATTGCCATTGATCACCTTCAGTCCGTTGTCATAATAAGGATTATGGCTCGCTGAGATCATAATACCACAGTCAAACTGCTCTGTACGTACCACATAAGAAACACTCGGTGTTGGTGTGACATGCAGAAGATATACATCCGCTCCGCTGGCTGTCAGTCCGGATGAAAGAGCATCCTCAAACATATAACTGGAACGGCGTGTATCCTTTCCGATCACAATACGTGCCTTATGCTCCTGTCCATAATACCAGCCCAGAAATCTGCCCACTTTATATGCATGTACTACATTAAGATCTACATTAGCCTCTCCCCGGAAACCATCTGTACCAAAATACTTCATATCCGATTTCATTCCTTTCCAAAATTACATTATCGCGCATAATCGCATTATTTTAATCATATCATATTCATATTTTGAAATCAATCCTTTTCCATGATTCAAAATATCCCCTAAAATACGCAAATAATGCGTATTTGCAAAAAATTACAATTGCCGTGTCACACACGGCATATTCCCCGTGAATTCTTGTTAAAATACTTATAATATATATACAATAGTATTATTTTTTTTCAATTTTAGGAGGTAAACAAATGAAAAAGAACCTTGCTCCACTTCAGGCACGGGATTTCGCACTGGGTCTTTCCATACTGCGGGAATCCAAAGACATCAGTGCCTGTACCATGAGCTACGATCTCGGTCACAGCAGAAGTTACATCAACGGCATTGAACTCCAGAAATATCTTCCGTCATTTTCGGAATTTATAGAAATCTGCAATTATCTGAATGTCACCCCCAATGACATTTTTCTTTCTCCGGCGAGCACTCCTCCCCTTCTGGAAATTTCTCCAACGCAGCTTCTGGCGATTCTCATGCCGCTATGCGACGAATTAAATCCACGGCAGACCAGCTATCTTTATTATCTTCTCCGGGATTTTCTTTCTTAGACCGGGATTTACTTATCACTGCTGTCATTGACCAAAATGACAGCAGTTCTTCCTTTGAGACAATGTTTCAAACTGATACCCCTGTTCCTCAAAAAGACTGATGACCGCCTCCAGACTGTCCAGAGTTGCATGATTGCTTCCGGAGTCATGCATCAGCACAACCGGATCCTCCACCCGGAATGCATCCTTCTTCACATTTCTTAAAATACTGTCAACGGTGGGATTTCCCACAGAATCCTCTGCACTGACATTCCAGTCGGCGTATTCCATATTCTGATCATAAAGTCTCTGAACAATCTCTTCTTTATAAGAATGAATATAACAATTGGCACTTCCCCACGGAAAACGCCAGAGACGGGGCTTGTAATCAAATTTCTTTTCCAGCATATCACGAACTCTTCCAACATCCTCATAATATGCCTGGCAGGAGCTGTATATATCGCAGGATTCATGGGTATATGTATGCACCCCTACCTCATGTCCTTCCTTCAACTCCCGTTCCACAAGCTCCGGCATTTCTTCCGCCTGCTGTCCGATCAGAAAAAATGTAGCATGTATATTGTGTTTTTTCAAAATATCAAGATACTTCGGTGTCAGACTGCTTGGTCCGTCATCAAAAGTCAGGTAAACCACCGGCTTCTTTTTTTCCGAAACAGCTCCACCGGATGCGGCCGGTGTCCTGTTTTCCGTCTGTCTGTCCAATACCGCCGTATAATGTTTCACCTGACTGCTCTGAATACCTCCGAATACCACAAACATTGCGATCATCACCACTGTAAAAAGGAGTTCCTTTTTTTCCTGATCCATAATCTGACCATCCTGATCAATCCTTTATTTTTACCCTATTCCTTTGTTTCCGATTCTATACCCGGCACACCCAAAATCTTTTGCGAAAATCTTTAAGTATTTTCTTGATTTCCCCCTCAGATTACGATATACTTTAATTACTTAAGGTCTGTAAATTACCAGGACCAATATTATCACTATATGCCGTGATACGGCGGAATGGAGGACTATATGAAATTTGGTTTTTTTGATGATCCAAATAAAGAGTACGTCATTACTACACCTAAGACACCTCTTCCATGGATCAATTATCTGGGAAGCACAGCATTTTTTTCGCTGATCTCCAATACCTGCGGAGGATACAGTTTCTATAAAGATGCAAAGCTTCTCCGTCTGACCCGTTATCGTTATAATAATATTCCAAACGATGAAGGCGGACGTTATTATTACATTAAGGAAGGCGATACCGTATGGAATCCGGGATGGATGCCTGTAAAGACAGAGCTTGATTCTTATGAGTGTCGTCATGGTATGGGATACAGCCGTTTTACTTCTGTAAAGAACGGCCTGGAGGCTTCCCTTCTTGCCTTTGTTCCTCTGAATGACAACTGTGAGGTAAACCAGATCAGGTTTACAAACAAGACTTCCGAGAAAAAGAGCTTCACTCTGTTCTCATATATTGAATTCTGTCTCTGGAATGCCATGGACGATATGACAAACTATCAGCGTAACCTCAACACCGGTGAGGTTGAGGTGATCGGATCAACGATCTATCACAAGACAGAATACCGCGAGCGCCGCAACCATTTCGCTGTTTATTCCGTAAACACACCTGTTGACGGTTTTGATACAAGCCGTGACGAGTTCCTTGGTGCTTATCGTGGAGTGACAGATCCTCAGGTCGTTGAAGAAGGAAAGTCCCATGATTCCATCACCAGCGGATGGTATCCTATCGGATCTCATCAAATCAATGTAGAGCTTGAGCCGGGCGAGACCAAGAGCTTCATCTTCGTTTTAGGCTACTGTGAGAATCCAAAGGATGAGAAGTTCATTGCACCGAATGTGATCAATAAGAAACCAGCTGATGAGCTTCTTGCAAAATATCAGACAGACGAGCAGGTAGATGCCGCTCTTGCTGCATTAAAGGCTAACTGGGAGGATCTCCTTTCCAAGTTCACTGTAAAGTCTGACGAAGAAAAGCTTGACCGTATGGTTAATATCTGG
>CAKRHL010000079.1 GCA_934338765.1 uncultured Lachnospiraceae bacterium
TGATCTTTGAGGTAGATCCCCGTGTCAATACACTGAATGACTTTCGTCATATCCGGAAATATTTTGCCGGGGATGGCGAGCCGGGGGGCAAGAGAAGATGCCATGGAGCCGATGGTGAGGATATGGTGGTTCATGTGCCGGAAGGAACCGTTGTGCGGGAGGCAGAGACCGGAAAGGTCATTATTGACATGTCTCACGAGCATAAGAGAGAGGTGGTTCTGAAGGGCGGCAGAGGTGGCAAAGGAAATATGAACTATGCGACGCCGACGATGCAGGTACCGAAGTATGCCCAGCCGGGAAAGCCCGGCAGAGAGCTTGAGGTTATCCTGGAGTTAAAGACCATTGCGGATGTGGGACTCATTGGTTTTCCGAATGTGGGGAAATCCACATTCCTCTCAAGAGTCAGCAATGCAAAGCCAAAGATTGCCAATTATCATTTTACCACGTTAAGTCCGATCCTTGGTGTGGTTGATCTGGAGGGAACCGATGGATTTGTGATCGCAGATATTCCGGGATTGATCGAGGGAGCTTCCGAGGGAGTGGGACTTGGTCATGAGTTTCTGCGTCACATTGAGAGAACAAAGCTTTTTATTCATATGGTGGATGCGGCTTCTACCGAGGGCAGAGATCCGTTAAATGATATTCTGATCATTAATAAAGAGCTGGAAAACTATAGTCCGGAGCTGATCAAGCGTCCACAGGTGATCGCGGCCAATAAGACGGATGTCTTTTATGGAACAGAGGAGGATACCGTGATCACGCTTCTGAAAGAAGAGTTTGAACCAAAGGGGATCCCGGTATTTCCGATTTCCGCAGTCAGCGGAAAGGGCGTTAAGGAGCTTCTTTATTATGTGAAGCAGCAGCTTGACCAGCTGGATCAGGAGCCGGTTGTTTTTGAACAGGAATATGATCTGGAACAGGAGACCTTCAAGGACGAGCCATATACTGTGGAGTATGATGAGAAGGAAGGCATGTATGTGGTGGAGGGACCACGGATCGAGAGAATGCTTGGATATACCAATCTTGATTCTGAAAAGGGCTTTGAGTTCTTCCAGAAGTTCCTGCGGACAAGCGGCATTGTAGATGAGCTGGAGAAGCTTGGCATTGAGGAAGGCGATACCGTGCGGATGTATGGTCTTCAGTTTGATTACTTGAGGTGACAGGGTGAGAGAAATCCTTTTAGAAATTGGCATCTGTCTTGCAGTGGCGGCTTTCCTGATGGTTTATCACGAATGTGTGCGCCTATTGGTTTATATGTGCTGTCAGAGATCGGTAAAATGCTTTCAGACGTCGCCGTGGAAGGTATGGAAGTATATTGATCCCATTGGTCTGATCCTGTCCCTGACAAGCATGGTTCCGGTTTCCAAGTCGTATTTTTTCCGGGTAAGGGATGGCCGTGCCAATCTGTATCTGGGAATTGCCGGACTGCTTTCGCTGATCGCGGTTCTGGTGGGCAGTATTGTTGTGCTGCGGATAGGGTATGGCGGTATTGATGGGTTGAACCATCTGGCGCTGACCCATTGGTGGGATGCGATCCCGCCGATTTTTGTACAGTATCTTGCGATGCTCAGTGCTGGCATGCTTGTGGCCAATTTATTTCCTATCTCCACTTTTGACATGGGGAGGATCGTTGCGGGAGCATCTCCGGCAGGATATCTTGCGATACTCGAATCGGACGGAACATTGAAATTGATCTTTGTTCTGGTGGTTTTATTGGATATGATCCATTACGGAGTTTCACGGCTGCTGGTTCTGTTTTTGTAGGAAACGCCCGGGAGTAAGGATTATATGGAAAGGAATGCGGGATTAGTATGAGTTTATCAGTAAAGCTGGAAGCGTTTGACGGACCGTTAGATCTGCTGCTTCATCTGATCGAAAAAAATAAGATTGATATTTTTGATATTCCGATCGTGGAGATTACAGAACAATATATGGACTATGTTTCGAAAATGGAAACGAAGGATATGGACGTCATGAGCGAGTTCCTGGTCATGGCAGCTACCCTTCTTAAGATCAAGTCTAAAATGCTTCTCCCGGCACCGCCGGCAGAGGAAGGTGAGGAGGAGGATCCGAGAGCGGAGCTGGTAGAACGACTTTTGCAGTATAAAATGTATAAGTATGCTTCCTATGAGCTGAAGGACCGGCAGTTAGATGCCTCTCATATGATCTTTAAGAAACCGACGATTCCAAAGGAGATTGCGGAATATCAGGAGGAAGTGGACGTGGAAGCTCTTCTGTCGGATGTGACATTATCCAGGCTGCAGCTTATCTTCCGGGATATTATGAAAAAGCAGGTGGACAAGATCGATCCGATCCGAAGCAGGTTTGGAAATATTGAGAAGGAAAAGATCAGTCTCACGGACCGGATGCTGCATATTGAGGAATATGCCATGGCTCACGGCAGATTTACATTCCGGGGGATGTTGGAGGAGCAGCACAGTAAGCTGATGCTGATCGTAACTTTCCTGGGGATTCTGGAACTTATGAAGGTGGGCAGGTTAAAAATTGAGCAGGAAAATATTTTTGATGATATTCTGATCACATATGTACCGGGTGCGAAGGATGTAGAGGTTGTGCCATCCAGTGATGTGTGACGTGACTCAGAACCTTCAAAATGGTATTGGAGGCGTACCATCTAAAAACTCCGAAACAGCATGGTATGAAAAGCAATTTTATACACGGCAGACTTTATGACATTGGTAATAAAGTTTACAGCTTCAGAAAGGAATGTAGGATTCGTATGGATAAGGAAATGAAAATAGCAGATTTGGAAGCGGTGATCGAGGCAATCCTGTTTACCATGGGAGAGGCAGTGGAATTGGAGCGTATCGCAGCGGCAACGGAGCAGGATGAGGATACCTGCCGTCATGTGATCCGGAATATGATGGACCGCTACGCCGGAGATGACAGAGGGATACAGATCATTGAGCTGGACGGTGCCTTTCAGATGTGTACCAAATCCTCCATGTATGAGTATCTGGTCAAGATCGCCCATGTGCCGAAGAAGCATGTGCTGACAGATGTGCTTCTGGAGACCTTATCCATCATAGCCTATAAGCAGCCCATCACGAAGCTGGAGGTAGAGCATATCCGTGGTGTAAAGAGTGACCATGTGATCAATAAGCTGGTGGAATACAAGCTGATCTGCGAGGTGGGCCGTCTGGATGCACCGGGACGCCCAATCCTGTTTGCCACAACGGAGGAGTTTTTGCGCAACTTTGGTATTGAATCCCTGGAGGATCTGCCGGTGGTCAATCCGGAAAAGGTGGAGGACTTCAAGCTGGAGGCTGAGGAAGAGATCCAGCTGGAGCTGGATATCGAGTTGGACCACAAAGAAAATGAGGAAAACACATCGGAAGCTGATTGAAAGTTCGTTAATGAATGAAAATGGAAAAAATCAGACGAACCTGTTTACAAACACATTTCAATATGTTATTCTAAATAAGTTGTGATTACCGTCACTCGGATTTCGGAGACTCCAACCGGTTCTTAGTGACAGGCATATAATAAATTTTAGGAGGAAAAACAATGATTAGCAAAGAGCAGAAAGCAGAAATCGTAAAAGAGTATGGACGTACACCAGAGGATACAGGATCTCCAGAGGTACAGGTAGCAATCCTTACATTCCGTATCCGTGAGCTCACAGAGCATCTGAAGGAGAACAAGAAAGACCATCATTCAAGACGTGGTATGCTGAAGATGATCGGTCAGAGACGTAACCTTCTTGAGTACCTCAAGAAGAAAGATCTCGACGCTTACCGTGTACTGATCGAGAAGCTTGGTCTTAGAAAATAATTTTACACAATGAGGGATGAGGCACCTGAAAGGGTGCCTTGTTTTGCTAAGCCCCACAGGGCAAAAGGAAAGGAGATAATCATGGCATACAAAACATATTCCATGGAGCTTGCCGGAAGAACTCTGTCTATCGATATCGGACGAGTTGCAAAGCAGGCAAATGGTGCTGCTTTGATGCATTACGGAGATACAACAGTTCTTTGTACTGCCACAGCATCTGAGAAGCCACGGGAGGGAATCGACTTCTTCCCTCTGTCAGTAGAGTTTGAAGAAAAAATGTACTCTGTCGGAAAGATTCCGGGAGGTTTTAATAAGCGTGAGGGAAAGGCATCCGAGAATGCGGTTCTGACAGCGCGTGTTATTGACCGTCCAATGCGTCCTTTGTTTCCGAAGGATTACCGAAATGACTGTTCCCTGAACAACCTGGTTCTTTCTGTTGATCCGGAGTGCCGTCCGGAGCTTGTTGCTATGATCGGTTCTGCTGTTGCAACAAGTATCTCAGATATTCCGTTCTACGGACCATGTGCTACCACACAGATGGGTATGGTAGACGGCGAGTTCATTGTAAACCCAAGCCAGGAGGTATGGGACAATGGTGATCTTCGTCTGACGGTTGCTTCAACTGCAGAGAAGGTTATTATGATCGAGGCCGGAGCCAATGAGATTCCGGAGGATAAGATGATCGAGGCAATCTACAAGTGCCACGACGTGAACCAGACCATCATTGCACTGATCAATCAGATGGTGGAAGAGATCGGTAAGCCAAAGCATGAGTATACAAGCTGTGCCATTCCGGAGGAGATGTTCGAGGAGATCAAAAAGATCGTTCCTCCTGCTGAGATGGAAGAGGCTGTATTCTCTGATGATAAGCAGACAAGAGAGGAGAATGTACGTCAGGTAACCGAGAAGTTAGCTGAGGCATTTGCTGAGAAGGAAGAATGGCTGGAGATTCTGGATGAAGCTGTATATCAGTATCAGAAGAAGACAGTCCGCAAGATGATCCTCAAGGATCACAAGCGTCCGGATGGTCGTGAGATCACACAGATCAGACCGCTGGCTGCTGAAGTTGACCTGATCCCTAGAGTTCATGGTTCTGCAATGTTTACCCGTGGACAGACTCAGATCTGCAATATTACCACACTGGCTCCTCTTTCCGAGAAGCAGAGAATTGACGGACTGGATGCTAACAAGACTGAGAAGAGATATATGCATCATTATAACTTCCCTTCATACTCTGTTGGTGAGACAAAGCCGAGCCGTGGACCGGGACGTCGTGAGATTGGTCATGGTGCTCTGGCAGAGAAGGCATTGCTTCCGGTACTTCCAAGCGAGGAAGAGTTTCCATATGCAATCCGTTCCGTATCCGAGACTTTTGAGTCAAATGGTTCTACATCCATGGCATCTACCTGTGCATCCTGCATGTCATTAATGGCTGCCGGTGTACCGATCAAGAAAATGGTTGCAGGTATTTCCTGTGGTCTTGTAACAGGCGAGACAGATGATGATTTTGTACTGCTCACAGACATCCAGGGACTCGAGGACTTCTTCGGCGATATGGACTTTAAGGTAACCGGTACCGAGGATGGTATTACAGCTATTCAGATGGATATCAAGATCCACGGTCTGACCCGTCCGATCGTAGAGGGTGCCATCGCAAGATGCCGTGAGGCAAGAATGTTCATTATGGACACTTGTATGAAGCCGGCAATCAGCGAGCCTCGTGAGAAGGTTGGCCAGTATGCACCAAAGATCATCCAGATCATGATTGATCCACAGAAGATCGGTGATGTTGTTGGACAGCGTGGTAAGACTATCAACGCTCTGATCGAGAAAACCGGTGTGAAGATCGACATCAACGATGAAGGTCAGGTTTCTATCTGTGGTGAGGACGAAGCAATGATGAATGAGGCAAAGCGTCTCATTGAGATCATTACAACAGACTTCCATCAGGGACAGATCCTGGAAGGTGATGTGGTAAGCATCAAGGAGTTTGGTGCATTTGTCGAGTTTGCTCCGGGCAAAGAGGGAATGGTTCACATCTCTAAGATCGCAAAAGAGCGTATCAACCATGTAGAAGACGTTCTGACTCTTGGTGACCATGTAAAGGTTGTATGCCTTGGCAAGGACAAGATGGGCAGAATGAGCTTCAGTATTAAGGATGTAAAATAATTATATAGAATAATTTCAAATGAAATGTGAAGACTCCGATTATGGGGACTTCACATTTTATTTTTGTTAAAAATAAAATGCAGAAAGTATATTTTGTGATTGACACAAGTTTTTCTGTGAAATATAATATACTAAATAAAATAGAAAATATAAATCCAAATTGTTAAGAAAGGGGGATAATTATGCTATATGATTATATTAGGGAACATTATAAAGAAGCGGAACCCATTTTCTTTTCAGATCTGGAAAGAGAAGATATCAGCAAGTCTGCTTTGAATCAACAGCTAAAAAAGCTTTGTGACAAGGAGCTTCTTAGAAAATATGATATAGGAGTATATTATCTTCCAAAGAGAACATTGTTTCATTCTGTTGTTGGTCCCAATGCGGACATGGTGGCGAGATATCGGTTTATTTCCAAGGGAGAGAATATTGACGGATTTTATGGCGGCAATTCCTTTGCCAATCAGATAGGAATAACGACACAGGTTCCGCGAGTGGTTGAAATTGTAAGCAATAATACAAATTCCTCCGATCGAAAGGTGCGTATAGGGAATAGATGGTTTTATGTGAGAAAGCCGGTTGTACACATTACAAAAGAAAACGTATATGTATTGCAGATGTTGGAATTGCTAAAAAATCTTGATGCATATCTTGATGATTCATATACAGAAGCAAAGGAAAAGTTTGCAGAATATATAGCGATCCATGAAATCAAAAGAAGTGATGTGGATCGTTATATCAGGGATTATCCGATGTCAACATTTAAATATTATTATGAATTGGAGTTGGATCATGTACTTGCATAAGGAAAATAGAGAATTGTTTCGAGATGCTATTTTGCTTACTTCACAAAAATTGGAAGTGAGTGAGGATATTGTTGAGAAGGATTACTATGTAACTATGATTTTAAAGAGACTGTCGGAATGCCCATATCCGGTTGTATTTAAAGGTGGTACTTCTCTTTCAAAAGCATTTCGTGTGATTGACCGGTTTTCGGAGGATATTGATATTACTTTTACGGAGCATTTGGGAGAGGCAAGGCGTAAAAAACTAAAATATAATATACTCAGACCAATTGCAGATGAGTTAGGATTAGATATCCGAAATTTCAATTTAATTGAAAGTGACAAAAATTTAAATCATTATGATTATTATTATGAGTCGGTAGTTGGAGACAGAGTGATTAATGCGATTCCTCCTTACGTGAAATTAGAAACCTCATTAATGTCTTATGCTTTTCCAACAGAGGAAAAACAACTTGAAAATTATATTTTTAATGCGTTAGGAAATGAGGAAAAGGATTTTATTACAGCATACGATTTAGGCACTTTTCCTATGAGAGTGCAGTCGTTGAATCGTACCCTTATCGACAAAATCTTTGCTGTTTGCGATTACTATCTGCAAGGAAAAGCACACAGAAATGCAAGACACTTGTATGATATATATAAACTATCAGAACACATTGTAGTAGATCAGAAGTTTCTACAGCTTGTTGAGGAGGTGCGGGAACATAGAATCAGTATGGGAAAGGAGATTGCTCCCGCAGCAGATTTTAATATTGATATCTTAGAGGTAGTTCAGAAGATATGTGATGAAGATTTTTATAAGAATGATTATAAAGAAACAACGATTAAACTGATTTCCGATTCTTTGACTTATGAGGAAGCAAAGAATCATTATAAAAAGCTGGTAGAAAAGATATTTTGATATAAGGGACATTTTTGAATAAATAACCATAAAAAGGCAGAAAATGATAATGAAATATCATATCATTTTCTGTCTTTTTAATATATAGGAATTGCAAAGCAATTCTTGGAAGGCAAAACGCTGGTTTTATCCTTTTTATAAAGAGACGCAAGGGAGGAAGCAATGGAAGAAAATATCAAGGAATATGGAAATATGATGCTGCAGGATGAAAAGGGACATAAGATACAGATGATCTCCATCATTGGAGAGATTGAGGGACACGAATGTTCCTCAAATACGACGAAGACGACGAAATATGAGCATCTGCTGCCGATGCTGGCGTCTTTAGACTGCACCAAACAGGTGGATGGGGTGCTGTTTGTGGTCAATACCATCGGTGGAGACGTGTCATGTGGCCTTGCATTGTCGGAAATGATCGCATCCCTGTCCAAGCCGTCGGTTGCTTTGGTGGTGGGAGACAGCCATTCTATAGGTGTTCCTCTTTCTGTGGCAGCGGATTATACGGTGATCGCACCGTCGGCAACAGTCATTATCCATCCGGTACGCATGAGCGGTCAGGTGCTGGGGGCTCCGCAGACCTATGAATATTTTCAGTTGATCCAAGACCGGATCACGGGATTTATTGCAGATCATTCCGGGATCCCACAGGACAAGCTGGAGAGCATGATGGTAAAGCCGGGAATCCTGACGAGGGATCTGGGAACGATCCTGGTAGGAAAGCAGGCGGTAGAGTGCGGTCTGTTCCAACAGGTGGGAGGCATGCATGATGCGTTAAAAAAGCTGGGAGAGTTGATTGGAGAAGGAGCAAAGTAACGGAGAAAACAGGTTGAAAAAGCAATTAGCCCCTATCCGATATTGACAAGACAGGAATCTTTATGTATGATTGAGACAGCGAGTATCACGGAAAGGGTTGCTTTATGGATGGGGCACAGAAAAAAGCAGTATGAAAGATCACAGAAGAAAAGCAATTATCAATGCGGCATTATTCCGCTATTATCCGAATAAGCTGGAGTTAGTGATCGCGGTGTGTGCCTGTTAAGGAAATCATGAGCGGAGGAAAGGAACTATGCAGGATGCCGGAGAAAATCAAAAGCCGGAGAC
>CAKRHL010000080.1 GCA_934338765.1 uncultured Lachnospiraceae bacterium
CGCAGTTTGTAGCAGTGATCGCGGGGGGCTTTGGAAAGCTGACAGGGATGTTTTCGGCGTATTTTAAATATGGTGTAATCTTTGTGGATTCCAAGGCAGGTGCCATTTCGCTGTTGATCGATTTTGAGTGCTCCGGGATTTTGGAGATCATGGCATTTGTGTCTCTAGTTGCATTTTTTCGGGCATATACCGTTTATGAGAGAGTCGTGGTGGGGATTCTTGGCACATTTTATATCATCTTTGCCAATGCACTCAGGATCATTGCTATTTGTGTGATCATTTATATCTGGGGCATGCCTTCTTATTATGTGGCACATACATTTATTGGCAGGCTTATCTTTTATGGAATGTCCGTTTTGTTGTACTTCTTTGTGTTTACGAAGACACAGATCGTGCGCCAGAAAGTAGGTGGATTTACTTATGGAACTGATAAATAGATTCTGCAATTCTTTTTTATTCTGGGCGGCGTGGATCATTATTCCGGTGCTGATGGAGATCGTACCTTCTGTGGGAAGTGTTTTTGTGTTGATCAAGAAGCATATTTTCCGCAGAAAGATTGTGAAGCCTGCCATTGATCCGGAGATTTCCCTGATCGTGCCCATCTATAATTCCATGGATACGCTGGAGCAGTGTATCCGTTCTATTGATGAGAGCGATTATCCGGATGAAAAGATACGTATCTTTCTGGTAAATAATCAGGGGCAGGATGACAGCTTTCAGGTGTTTTGTGAATGTCAGCAAAGGTATCCGCAGCTGCGGATGCAGTGGCTGAATGCAAAGCAGGGAAAGTCAAAGGCATTGAATCTGGCACTGTTTAACAGTGAGGGAAAATACATTATCCATATTGACAGCGACGGCTTGCTGGAGCGGTCAGCCATCCGCAATATGGTGTACCGGTTTGAGGATGATCAGTCCATTGAGTGTATGACGGGAGTGATCCTGACCGATCCGAAGCAGGTGCAGCAGTATCCGCTGTTGATGCCGAGGATCCTTCGGAAGATTGAGTTTATGGAGTATGCGCAGGCATTTCTGGCAGGACGTAATTATGCGGCGGAGGTAAATGCTGTTTATACCTTGTCCGGTGCATTTTCGGCATTTCGCAAGTCAGCGGTATTAAAATCACAGCTCTACAATACAGATACGATCTGTGAGGATACGCAGATTACTTTTCAGATGAAATATCTGCAGAATACCAAGGTGGGAATCTGCGAGGATGCGATCTTTTTTGTGGATCCCATTGAGGACATGAACCGGCTGTATACCCAGAGACAACGATGGCAGAGAGGAAGCCTGGAGGTTTCGCATCTGTTTTTGAAGGATAAGCTGAAAGCAGGGAACATGTTTACGAATGTCGGTGTGAGAACGTTGCTGTATGATCATACTTTTGCATTTCCGAGAATGATCTGGTATCTGGCACTGATCTGTCTGCTGTGTATGAATTATTCCTTTGCACAGATCGGTTATTCGACCTTGTTTTTATATGGTCTTTATGTATTGATAGGCATTTTTTATTATATTTCCACGGTGGGATTTTTGAAGGGATTTAAGGAGATAAGGCGTTATTATGCGAAGCAGTGGTATGTGATCCCGCTGCTGCCGTTTTTTAATCTTATGGTATTTTTTATGCGCTTTGCCGGTGTGATCAACAGTATCAATACGGACAGTGCATGGAAAACAAAGAATTTTACGCAGGAGAGAGAAAGCTTTGTAAAAACGGTGCTGGACGATTTTGGTGTTATTACAGGGTTCCTTGGTAAAATCAGAAATTTTGTAAATAATGAGGAGTAAGCAGTGAAAGAAAAACGTTTTTGGAAGAAAATTACCAATATTAAGGTGATATCGGTATTGATCATTCTGGCAGCAGTGATCATGGCAGTGATCGGATGGCATGAAGCGAAGGACTATGAAAAGAGTGTGCTGGCAATTTATGCAGAACAGCAGGATGCCTATGTGCAGCTGGTGCTGGATCAGATCAATGTGCTTGATGACCGGAGTGATGAGGAGATTGTTAAAAAGATTCTGGGATCTCTTGATACATCCGGCAGAAAATACTGGACATTGACAAAGGATCAGGCACTTTTGTTTGTCAAGGATGTCATGGAAACGAACCGGTATAAGGGACTGACGACGGAGACGTTTTTTACCTCTGACAGTGCGGCAAAGTTTTTGCAGGATCTGGAGATCAACCGTGTGATCCATGAAACGATTCAGATGGATGGCGTCAGATATGTGGCATCCGGTGTGATCTTCGAATATAACGGCGCAGAGTACAAGATCTGCCTGCTGACCAATGATACAGTGATCCTGGACAATAATATTTTCCTGTCCTCCAAGATCGGTCTATATGTGTTTGGTGTCCTGTTACTGGGACTTCTTTTGGTGGTTTCCATGATCTTTGCCAATGTTCTGGATCTGAGGGAGAAACGGATGAAGGCGATGAAGGAGCACATCACCGGGTTAAATAAGGTGCTGACGGAGCAGACGGAAATGATCCGGGAAATGAACTGGTATCATACCAGATGGAGTGTGTTTAAGCCGTCTGCCATGGAAATGTTTGTACAAAAAATAGTACAGAGACAGATTGTGCCTGTTGTTTTTGTGAGTCTGGCATTTGACTCTGAAGAGCAGAGAGATTATTTTCTCCAGAAGGCACAGATCCTTTTGGACGAAAAGGTGGTACGTTTTGAGAGGGAGTACGGAGATGGACTGGTCTTGTTGTTTCTCAGGTATCAGGCGCAGGAAGTGGAAAAGGCACTGGAGCTGATGAAATCACAGGGAGCATCCTTTCGGACAGAGAAGCAGATGGAATGTCGGGAGGCTTCCACACTACAGGAAACCTATGAGAGCTTTATGACACAGATATTGCAGGAAGGGGAGAAAGCACATGGCACGGACCACGTTTCGGGAATATAAATTTAAATTTTATCTTAATGCCAATCATTTTATTGTAATTAACGGAAAAGAGGGCGAGATTCATCCTCATACATGGGAGTTTATGGTTGATGTCCTTATGAGTGACCAGAAATTCGTACAGTTTGATGCATATGAGAAAGCGATTGATGAGTATTTTAATAAATATCAGAATCGGATATTAAACGAGGTAGAGCCCTTTGATCATATGGTACCGACACTGGAAAATATGTCGGATTATTTTGCGGATGAGATCCGGGGTATTGTCAAAGAGCTGGGTGGTCATCTGGTCAAGATGGAGAGTAGCGAGACTCCTACCAGAAGCTATGTGATCAGCTTTGAGAGAGAACAGGAATATCTGGAAAGCATCCGCAGGAGTTCTAAACAGCAGATGAGTGATGTGATTGATGGCATTTTAGATCGTATTATTGATTAAAGGAGTGCACAGTGAAGAAAAAAGCAGGAATGATAGCAGTGATACTGCTTTATGCGGCGGCCGCTGTACTCATAACGTATCTGATCATGATCAGTGGCAATTATCCCGCAGGGACGGATACGGCGGGATATCTTTACAAGGGGAATATGCTTTATGATGCCATAAGGAAAGGGGATTTGTATCCGCTTTATGACAGTCTGTGGTTTAACGGCGCCCAGACCATGCGTTATCAGGCACCTCTGCCGATTTATTTTCTGGCGTTTTGCCAGTGGATTGCCGGGGAAAATGACCTCGACGGATATCTGGTGTTTGTGGCTTTTGTTTTTTATTTGGGAGCGTTAGTCTGGTTGTATATAGGGTATCGAAGCAATCGTCCGGGACTGGGAGCATTTTTGGGAATCCTGTGGTTTTTTATGCCGAATAATCTTTATGTTCTGTTTGGAGAGGGAAATCTGCCGCAGGCGTTTGCTCTGATATGGATGCTCTTATGGCTTCATTGGATCAGCGTCTATCTGCTAGAGGATGATTGGGGGGCTTTGGTGAAGACAGTCCCCGTATTTACGGTGATCGTTCTCAGTGGGACAGGACTGGCAGTGATGATGTCGGCAGCGATGATGATCTTTCTGTTGATCTATCGGCTTTTGTATCACAGGAAAGGAAAGTGTTTCCCTGTGGTAGGAGGTATGCTTCTGGCATTTCTGATCACAGGCATATGGCTTTATGCTTCCCTTAGGGGAAGAGGAAACACAGGCAGCTCCGAAGTGATGCGGGGGATGTTTCAGGATGCCTGGATCTCTCTGAATCCTCTTCGCCGCCTGAAGCGGGGAAATGTTGATTTTTATTTTGGCTTATCGTCCTTTATGGTTGCTGTTTTTGGCATTCTATGCAGCAAAAGAAAATCCATGGCGGGGTTCTGGACTGCGTTGATACTTTTTGCGGGAACAACCACTTCGGTGTATGCAGTGCTGGAAAAGCTTTCGGCGGGTCATTCTTTGTGGATGCTCTCCTTTATTTCCATTGCTTTGGGAATGATACTTTACAGTTTCATGAAATGGACTTCGCTGAAACGGGGCTTTGTAATACTCTGCTGTGTGCTTCTGGTGGCAGATTGTGTTCCGTCATTCTCCCTGATCTATCGTGGGAAAGGAACCGTATCAGCAAATGAAAGAATGCGCCGGACAGCAGATGCCTGTCTCATCACGGAGGCAAGAAAGGTGACGACCCAGAGGGCTGCCATTCTGGATGGAGGCAGTCTGGGAGCTGTTGCACCATATCTGCTGACCGGTTACAATGAAAAACAGGTCAAAGGGACATTTGGTATCGGAAACGCTTCGGCTGTTACGGCGGTGAACATTGCAGAGCTTGAGGAAGCGGCAAAAAATGGATATTATCTGTATCTGTTTGACCGGGCTCTGGAACTTGGCAACGATACGGTCCTGATACAGCTTGAGGAGTTGAAAAAAGGTGCGGAGGATATCACGAAAGCCAGTGCGGCAGCAGCGAAGCTGGGATATCAGCTGACGGCTCAAAACGACAGTTATCTGCTGTTTCATATGGATACCTATACATCTTTTGGGACAATATGCAAATATGACGGGATTGCCATTGGTGATACGGCAGCGTCTCTTACCTATGGCAATCCGGATATTGCAAAGGGAGATTCTGTCTCATTAGATGATTATACATTCCGGGAATTGTCCGAGTATCATGTGATCTATCTGTCCGGTTTTACGTACACAGATAGAGAAAAAGCAGAGAGTCTGGTGAAAAAACTCGGTGATACCGGTGTAAAAGTGGTGATCAGCGGAGACGGGATTCCGGAGGATTCCGGGACGAAGGAACGATCCTTTTTGGGAGTCAGCTGTCAGGATATTTATTTTCAAAATGGTTATCCCGTCTTATATACATCAGAGGGGGAGTTGGATACTGCACTGTTTGACAGAAGCGTCTCCCGGTGGAAAACAGTATATCTCAATGGATTGGAAAAGGTTGATGGATATCTTTTTGATTCCGGCAGACGTCTGGACTTTTCCGGATCCGTTTATAATGACAATATTGTTTTTGTGGGATTGAATTTATCGTATCATTGTTTTCTGACGCAGGATGAAAATGTGGGGGAATATTTACAGCAGCTTATAGGAGAAAACCTGAATGAATTGCCGGATCGAACCATCGTGCCTCTGAAAATTACTTATGGCAGAAACGAGATCAGGATTACGTCAGATAAAGATAACGTAAATACTTCACTGGCATATCATGATATGTTTGGCTGCCGGCAGAAGGTTTCAAGAGAGCATAACCTATTGGTAGTGCGGCGTGGCACCACAGTGATCCGGATGAAATATCCGTATCTCGGGCAGGGGATTTTACTGACATTGGCAGGGCTTGTGGGATATATTTTACTGATATGGCGGTTGAAGTACCGTAAAGAACGGAATAAAGTTAAGAAATAATTTAAAAAATAAAAGAAATTCTTAAGATTATCTTGAGGGTTTCTTTTATTTTATTTGTTATATTTATCTGTGGATGGGAACATTAATAATATGGAAGGTGCTCTAACATGCAGAAAATAACAAATTTATTTTATTGGTTCAGTCAGGGGCTGACGCTGGGGATCGGGGGATGTCTGCTTATGATGTCCTGTCTGGCAATGATCGTATATGGGATCATGTATGGAAATGACCATTATGGAATGATGACATTGGCCATGCTTTTAATGGCGGTTTTGGTGGCTGCAGGAGTCCTGTTTTTGGGGCGGAGACTGGAAAAAGAATGCCGCCACAGAAGTATTCTTTTGTTTGGGGTACTTGTATGTCTCCAGATATTCTTTCTGGTGTTTATTTCGCATCCCATGGCGATCAGCGATCCTGCCAGAGTGCAGAATGAGGCACTAATGATGGTGCAGAAGCAGCATGGCCGGATGAATATGGAGGATCTGTACTTTCAGCGGTATCCCAATAATCATTTTATTGTAGTTTTATTTTACTATTTTTATAAGATGTTATCTTTTATGGGAATACAGCAGGTATGGATTCCAACTATTATATTAAATCTGGTTTCTATTGATATAGGAATTCTTTGTTCATGGCTGATCGCAAGAGGCTGGAAAGGGACGAAGATGGCAGATCTGGTGCTGGTTTTGTTTATTCTCTGTCCGACTACTTATGTCTGGCTTACCACCGTTTATACCAATACGCTTTCGTTTCCTTTCGTAATGCTGATACTTTATTTATGTCTGCGGCTTCAGAATGAGTCAGAGAAACGAGACAGCCGTAAAAGCTTATGGGCGTTACTGGGTGCTGTAATGGCTGTGGGATATTGGATACGTCCTACAACGATCATTCCTATCATAGCGGTTGTATTGTATTTTATCGTGCGTGGAACACAGGGGATGAAAAAGGAGAATGCTGTAAGGTATCTGACCGGGGTGGTACTTACGGCAGGTGTCTTTGTTTGTTGTTTTATGGGATGCCGGGGACTGGTAGACAGGCATATGGATCGGAGCAGGCTTACCGGGGAGTTTCCGGTGAGCCATTGGATCATGATGGGGCTGAATACAGACACCTTTGGAGAATTTTCCAGAGAGGATGAGGCATATACCATGAGCTTTGATACAAAAGCTCAGAAACGTCAGGCGGATATGGAACGGATACGGGAACGTGCTGCTGAGCTTGGGGGAACCGGTCTTGCCTATCAGGCGATGGCAAAAATGTTTGGCGTTTGGGCACTTGCTGACGATGATTGCTTTAATAAAGCGGCATATGCCAGTGATTTTCCGGGCTGGTACAGGTATTTCATGGGAAAGGATAACACCTGGTACCTGTTATTTATGCAGGCATTTCGTGTGGTGACATTTTTGTTCCTGTGTGGGAGTATTACGGGACAGATGCGTCAGAAAAAATATGACCGGTCGTATGTGCTTTCTTTGACCTTTTTGGGGGCTGTCCTGTTCTTCGTACTCTGGGAGGCGAACCGAAAATATAATGTATGCTTTATGGGAGTCTGTCTTTTGCTGATGGCAGATGGGATAGAAGGGTGTCTGCATTGGATGAGGCAGAAGCAGTTCGCCGGATTGCGGCGAAGAAATTCCCGGGTTGTCATGATGGCATTGGTGGCCATTTGTATCCTGCTGACATCATATATGCAGCGGACAACAACGTCGCAGACTGTTTCGACCAATGAAAACGTTGTATATCATTGCCGGAATAATCCGGATTCCGTGGCGATGAGTGCCATAAGCGGAAACAGGAAAGGGTACTTTCAAAAGCCGGTTTTGCTGGAGCAGATCATACGTCAGGGACAGTTGACGAGAGCAGGAGAAAAGGAAACGATTATACTTAATTTTGAGAGAAATGAGGGGAAAAGTCATTCCCAAAAATGGAGGGGAGACGGGCAGAAAGGAAAGCATAAAAAAATAAAACAAGGGGAAAATAAAATACAGCATAAAAAAGAATATAAAATAGAGGTGTTATCTTTGGAAAACGGACAAAAGATATATAGCAGGAAAGTGCGGAATGATCAGTTTAGTAAAAGCGGTAAACTGATAATACGTCTTCCTCAAATTTCGAAGGATTCGTCGAAGGGATATGTGATCCGTTTACATCATTACGGGAAAAATTACACGATGATCCCCAAGGTCAGTCGTTTTCCTAAACTCAATCCATATCCATATGGCAGCTTGTATATTAAGGGAAGAAAAACAAACTATGATCTGTCTATGAGTATTCTGCAGAGGGGATAAAATATAATATTTTCGATAGGAATTATTTGATTTTTTATGTTAAAATTCTTCCTGTCAATTTCGAAATATTGCTTGCACAGACAATAGAATAAATGGTATGATAGACAGGCTAAGGTTTGCTGATGGCAGACCTTAGCTAAATCATTTTTTGGAGCTAATTATGAAAGAAAAAAGAATAACGGAATGGAAGAAAACAGAAGGCGGTGCATATCTGTTTCCAGGTTGTGTGGTGACAGGAGATGTCACGCTGGGACAGGAGTCGTCAGTGTGGTATAATGCCGTGGTCCGTGGGGATATGGCATCGATCAAAGTGGGAGAACGAAGCAATATTCAGGACAATGCAGTAGTTCATGTGGATAATGGATGTCCCACAGTGATCGGAAATGGTGTCACAGTGGGACATGGAGCCATTGTTCATGGATGCACGATCGAAGATGACTGTATCATTGGTATGGGGGCTGTGATCCTTAATGGGGCAAGGATCGGCAGAAACTGTATTATCGGAGCAGGGACTCTTGTGCCGGAGGGAAAAGAAGTGCCGGAGGGGTCGGTAGCTTTTGGTAATCCGGTTAAGGTATATCGTCCTGTGACATCGGAGGATGTGTCCCATATTCAGGAAAATGCGGCGGAGTATGTTTCTTATGCAAAGGAAAAATAAAGGAGAAGA
>CAKRHL010000081.1 GCA_934338765.1 uncultured Lachnospiraceae bacterium
AAGAATATGGAGGAAAAACAATGAGCAGCTACAAGTATGATCCAAAGTCATTGAAGGCAGAGGAGTTTATTAACCATGAGGAGATTCTGGAGTCTCTTGATTATGCAAAGAAAAATAAGGACAATATTCCTTTGATGAAGGAAATCCTGGAAAAGGCCAAAAAGGCAAAGGGCATCAGCCACAAGGAGGCGGCAGTCCTGATGGAGTGTGACGATCCGGAGATCAATCGTCAGATCCGGGAGCTTGCCATGGAGATCAAGGAAAAATTCTATGGTCATCGTATCGTCATGTTTGCACCTCTTTATCTTTCCAATTACTGTGTGAATGGATGCACCTATTGCCCATATCATCACAAAAATAAGCATATTCCAAGGATCAAGCTGACCCAGGAGCAGATCAGGGACGAAGTCATTGCTCTGCAGGATATGGGACATAAGCGTCTGGCGATTGAGTCGGGAGAAGATCCGGTGAACAATCCGCTGGAATATATTCTGGAAAGTATTGATACCATTTACAGCATTAAGCACAAAAACGGTGCGATCCGCCGTGTAAATGTCAACATCGCTGCCACGACAGTGGAGAATTATACCCGCCTGAAAAATGCCGGGATCGGTACGTATATTTTGTTCCAGGAGACCTACAACAAGGAGTCTTATGAGCAGCTTCATCCAACGGGACCAAAGCATGATTATGCATATCATACCGAGGCGATGGATCGTGCCATGGAGGGCGGTATTGATGATGTTGGTCTTGGCGTTCTTTTCGGTCTGGAGGGATACCGCTACGAGCTGGTAGGAATCCTGATGCATGCAGAGCATTTGGAGGCTGCTCAGGGTGTAGGCCCTCATACCATCAGTGTTCCCCGGATCTGTCCGGCTGACGATATTGATACAGAGGATTTCAGCAATGCCGTACCGGATGAGATTTTTGAAAAGATCGTGGCGGTAATCCGCATTGCCGTGCCATATACCGGCATGATCATATCTACCAGAGAGTCACAGAAAACCAGAGAGCATGTCCTTCATCTGGGTATTTCCCAGATCAGTGGTGGCTCCCGTACCAGCGTCGGCGGTTATACCGAGCCGGTTCGTGATGACAGCTCCGCACAGTTTGATGTCAGCGATACCCGTACACTGGACGAGGTGGTAAACTGGCTGATGAAGATGGGATATATTCCAAGCTTCTGTACCGCATGTTACCGTGCCGGAAGAACCGGAGACCGTTTTATGACACTGTTAAAATCCGGTCAGATCGTAAACTGCTGTCAGCCAAATGCACTGATGACCCTGAAGGAGTATCTGGAGGACTACGCATCTCCTGAGACAAAGCAGATCGGTGAGGAGCTGATCGCCAGAGAGATCCGGAAGGTACCGAACGAGAAAGTCCGGGAAAGAGCCATCCGGTATCTGGAGGAGTTAAAGGAAGGAAAGAGAGATTTCCGGTTCTAAGGAAAAAGTAACAGTAAATATGTAAAAGGTATTTTTCTATACACTAAAAATAAACCGTGGATAAGCATGTTATGCAAATGCTTATCCACGGTTTTTGTATTCTGTCGGATATATGTGAATATATTACCGATATTTTATCTGCTTTGTGATTTTGCGATCAAAAAGTAAATTGTTATCCAACAGATGTTATGGATTGCTCTTAATTAAAACTCAATCTCCTTCAGGTAACGGGCTACCGCATCCTGCCAGGTTGGCAGAGGAGTAAATCCGTTGGCTGTGAGTTTGGACTTGTCCAGACGGCTGTTAAAAGGTCTGGCAGCCTTTGATACGCCGTATTCCTCTGTGGTGACGGGAGTAACGGTGACGTGGTTTTCGTCATATTCTGTATGTCCCAGAGCCACGGCCTGACGGAAGATCTCCTTTGTGAAGTCATACCAGCTGATATAACCGCCCTCGTTGGTAGCGTGATAGTATCCGTATTTGTCAGTCTCGATCATGTCCGCCAGAAGTCTTGCCAGGTCAAAGGTGTAAGTTGGAGTACCGATCTGGTCATTAACCACAGTAAGCTTATCATGTGTTTTTGCAACATTCAGCATCGTACGGATAAAGTTCTTTCCGTTGGTTCCAAAAACCCATGCGATACGGACAATAAAATATTTGTCCAGGTTTTCGGACACTGCAAGCTCTCCGTCCAACTTGGAAGCTCCGTATACATTTAACGGCTTATAATCTTTACAGTCCGGTTCCCATGGAGTGGTACCCTGTCCATCAAAAACATAGTCGGTACTGATATACATCATCTTACAGTCCAGATCCTTGCAGACAGCAGCGATATTTTCCGTGCCGGTCGCATTGACAGTGTATACCTTGTCGCGTTTATCCTCATCCTCCGCTGCGTCAACGGCTGTCCATGCGGCACAGTGGATGACTGCGTCAGGATTGATCTGCAGAAGCGTTTTGGCTACGGAAACACGGTCTGTGATATCCATGGATACATAGGCTGCTGTGGTGACATAAGAGCCGTCTGCGATGCCACTGTATGCCGCTGCCAGATCACTGCCGATCCCCTCATGTCCGCGTCTGGCAAGCTCGTTCATGACATCATGACCTAATTGCCCGGCAACGCCGGTTACTAATATTTTCATAATCTCTTAACCTCTTTTAGCGATTGCCATACATTTTCTCATAATAATTCTGGTACTCTCCGGAAATGATGGTCTCCCACCACTCTTTATTGTCGAGATACCACTTGATAGTCTTTTTGATACCGTCTGCAAATTTGGTCTCAGGAAGCCATCCAAGCTCATTATGGATCTTGGTAGGATCGATCGCATAACGCATATCATGTCCCTTACGGTCAGATACATAAGTGATCAGGCTCTCAGGCTTGCCCAGCTCCTTACAGATGATCTTTACGATGTCAATATTTGTCATCTCGTTGTGACCGCCGATGTTGTATACCTCACCGACACGACCTTTGTGGATGATCAGGTCAATGGCCTTGCAGTGATCCTCTACATACAGCCAGTCGCGGACATTTTCGCCGGTACCGTAAACAGGAAGCGGCTTATCATTCAGCGCATTTGCGATCATCAATGGGATCAGCTTCTCAGGGAAGTGATATGGTCCGTAGTTGTTGGAGCAGCGGCTGATGGTAACAGGCAGTCCGTAGGTTCTGTGGTATGCCAGTACCAGAAGATCTGCGCCGGCCTTAGATGAGCTGTAAGGGCTGCTGGTGTGGATCGGAGTCTCCTCAGTAAAGAACAGATCCGGTCTGTCCAGCGGAAGATCTCCGTATACTTCGTCAGTAGATACCTGATGATAACGTGTGATACCGTATTTACGGCAGGCATCCATGAGTACGGCAGTTCCCATGATGTTTGTCTGAAGGAATACTTCCGGAGTCTCGATGGAGCGGTCTACATGGCTCTCTGCAGCAAAGTTTACTACGATGTCCGGATGCTCCTCCTCGAACAATTTATAAACGGCCTCGCGGTCTGTGATATCTTCCTTTACGAAACGGAAGTTCGGGTTGTCCATGACAGGTGCCAGAGTGGAAAGGTTGCCGGCATATGTCAGGCAGTCCAGACATACGATACGATAGTCCGGATACTTGTCCAGCATGTGAAATACAAAGTTACTTCCGATAAATCCGGCACCGCCGGTTACAATAATTGTCATAATTTTAATCTCCTTTCATTACTCCTTAGTGAAGCACATCCATATATTTTCCGTCCAGAACGTCCATCAGATACTGGCCATACTGGTTTTTCTTCAAAGGCTCATATGCCTTCAGTACATCTTCCCTGGTGATCCAGCCGTTGAGATATGCGATCTCTTCCAGACATGCGATCTTACGATGCTGGTGTGACTCGATGGTCTTTACGAAGTTGGTTGCCTCCACCAGACTTTCGTGAGTACCGGTATCCAGCCAGGTAAATCCCTGTCCCAGAAGCTCAACATTCAGGTCGCCGTTCTCCAGATAGACGCGGTTCAGATCTGTGATCTCCAGTTCGCCTCTTGCGCTTGGCTTGAGATCCTTTGCATACTGTACCACGCGGTTGTCATAGAAATAAAGACCTGTAACACAGTAGTTGCTCTTAGGTTTCGCCGGTTTCTCTTCAATGGAAATCGCTTTGCCGGCCTGATCAAACTCCACGATACCAAAACGCTCCGGATCGTCTACATAATAACCAAATACCGTAGCACCCTTTCCGGACTCTGCATTTTCTACAGCGGCTTTCAGACGCTTTTTCAGTCCGTGACCGGAAAAGATATTGTCACCCAGTACCATGGCAACGGTGTCATTACCGATGAACTCCTCGCCGATGATAAAGGCCTGTGCCAGTCCGTCCGGGCTTGGCTGTACCTCATAGGTCAGCTCGATACCGAAATGATGGCCGTCTCCTAAAAGCTCCTTGAAACGTGGTGTATCCTGTGGTGTCGAGATGATCAGGATCTCACGGATCCCTGCGTTCATCAGTACAGAGAGAGGATAATAGATCATCGGCTTGTCATAGATTGGCAGAAGCTGCTTTGACGTAACCATGGTTAACGGATAAAGTCTTGTGCCGGAACCACCGGCTAAGATAATACCTTTCATAGGAAATCTCCTTTCGTTGTTTTTCAGTTTTGTGATTTGTTACATTTGTGTAAGTCCCAATAGAAGTAAGCGTTATTTTTTGTTTCTGGGTATAGTATAGAAGGTGACGTTACGTCACCTTCAAGCATTTTTTGTAAAATTGTCATATTGCTGTAAATTTCGCTACGAAAAGAATCAATTCTTGTGAAAAGTGAATACGTTACCGCCTTTTTCGGAGGGGGAGGATTAGTTTTCCACGACTTCGACCGAAATGGTTCCATTGAAATCAGAGCTGTTTGCCAGTGCAAAATACAGATTCTGGGTTGCTGTCATATCATCCAGCGGAATATTGATGGAAATGGTACTTCCGGAGGAAATGTTTTTTTCGGATATGACACCGGTGCCGTTGTCATAAAGGTGATGCCAGGACTGGTTGCTGGTATCGACCTGGTTTGCCAGACGGAACAGGGCAGATCCGGAGCTCTCTTTGCAGGTCAGCTTTAAAACCGGATTTTTGAAGACGGACCAGTCAATGCCGGAGATGGTAAAGCAGCCCCCGTTTTTGGTGATAATAAATGTGGAATTCGAGTCACTCGCAGATGCACTGGAAGCACTCCAGTTACTGTTTGCAACGGTGCCTGCCCAGTGGTAACTGTCATCGGAAATGGAAGGTTTTACCAGCTTGGAATTATGTGCCTTTTCATTCATTTCTGTATACAACGTCTTTTCTGCCTCGTTTGTTATGGTGAGGCTTCTGCGGTCAAAAACCTGACTGCAGTCCCAGAGTACCGGACACATATTGTTGTCTAATGCGTATTCGCAGACGGTACGGAAGAACAGATCGCGGCCTTTTTTACGTACAAAATTATTTTCACTGATCTTTGTATCTGCTACACCATATTCTCCAATGATAACAGGATACCCTTTATTAATGAAAGAGATACGCATCTGGGACAGCTCGCTCTGAAGTGTTTTGATATCTTCATCAGTTCCCCAGCTTTCCTTATATCCCCAGGAGTTATTCGGATTATCTACAATACAGTAGGTGGCAGGAGAATAATAATGGATGGAAACCATCAGATGGGAATCAATTGTATCTGACGGCATTTTGTATCTCAGATCGCAGGTTTTTGAGATATCGGTATCGTATCCGGCGATCAGAAGGAAACGCCTGGCATTGTTGCCACCGGTAGAACGAACGATATCCACGAAGGTCTGATTGATCTCGTTTGTCAGCTTATAAAGGGAATCCAGATCATCCTTTGCGTAATAACCGGAGCCTTCGTAATCATCGGTGCTGTTTAAACGGGTCCCCAATTCTTCGTTGGCGGACTCAAAGATCAGACGGTCGGAGTATTCCTGAAAACGATTGGCAATCTGAGTCCACATGGTTTTGTATTTTGTCATGGCATCCTTGCGTTCCTGCTTCGTTTTGGAACCAAAGCGTGCCCACCAGCCGCTGTCAAAATGGATATTGATAATGACATACATATCTGCATTTAACGCATAGTTTAACACGGTCTCTACACGGTTAAAATACTTTTCGTTGATGGTGTAGGTTCCGTCGTCTGCCATCATATTGCTCCATGCAACCGGAATACGAATGGAGTCAAAGCCGGCGGCCTTCATCCCATCTATCATTTCCTGCGTGGTGACAGGCTGCCCCCATGCGGTTTCATAATTGGATGTATTGGAAGGGTTGATCCATGTGCCACAGGCTTCCAAAGTGTTTCCAAGATTAGTGCCGGCACCCATTTCCTTTACAATGTCATAAGCATCAATCCCATTGCGCATCACACCATTATCGGAAGTCATAACTCCGTTGGCGGACAGGTGAGGAGCCTGGGAAGAAGGAGCCGGAGTGCTTGTAGTATCCGGTATATCCGTGTCGTTCGGTGGTGTAGTTGTTGCCGGAGTATTGGAAGCTGCCGGAGTGTTGTCAGGCTTTGCAGTGTCAGCCGGAGTATTGGAAGCGGCTGGAGTATTGTCAGGCTTTGCGGTGTCAGCCGGAGTATTGGAAGCGGCTGGAGTATTGTCAGGCTTTGCAGTGTCAGCCGGAGCCTTGGAAGTATCCGGAGTATTGTCAGGCTTTGCAGTATCAGCCGGAGCCTTGGAAGTATCCGGAGTATTGTCAGGCTTTGCAGTATCAGCCGGTGCGTCGGTATTATCCGGGGTGATAGAACCATCCGGACCTGCGGATGGTTTTTGCGTGACGTCCGGGGCATCCGTATGGACCGGAGTGCCGGAAGCGTTCGGTTTCATGGACGGAGAGCCCGGTTTTACAGAGGCGGCCGTACTTGCTGCAGGAGTGCCGGCAACGCCGGCAGCAGCGGAGGCTCCCGGTGTTGCCGTGGAGACAGTGCTTTCTGCCTCTTTCACTGTGATTTTACAGTTGAGCTTATATGTTTTTTTGTTTTTTAAGGTCACTTTGCAGACCAGCTTCGTGTTTCCTTCGTTCAAAGCAGTTACGACCCCTTTTTTATTGACCCGTGCTATATTTTTCTTTTTGACGGTAAATTTGATCTTTTTGATCTGGGATGCTTTTTTGTTTTTGATGGCCAGTTTCTTTTTCTGGCCGACCCTCATGGTGAGTTTTTTCTTGTTCAGCTTTGGTTTTGTAAGTGCGTCTGCATGGAACGGAGCTGCGGTCAGAACCAGAGCTGCCGTCAGCAGACAGGAAATTGATTTGTAATTTTTTCTCATAAAGATCCTCTCTGTAAATGTGTGGTTGGTTGACAGTTACGTTTGTTTCTTACACCCGGCAGAGAAAAATGCCCGCATCCTTGGTAATGGTAAACCCTTTTTGTGTTTCTTTCTGGACAAAATTGCGGAAATCTTTGTACCGGTTCAGCAGATACTGGTTTTGATTTCCATGACACGACAGGATATAATCAATCAACGGTTCCGGTTCTTTCAGATAAATACTGTCCTCATAACGGGACAGATCCACCTGGGTAAAGTGGCGGTGAAGAAGCCCAGCACCATTGTCCAGCCCAAAACGCTCGTAAAGATTATCTGCGGCAAGCTGAATGTGAGGATCAAAGTCCTGCACCAGCTGACTGATCTCCTTCATATGAAGGGAGCCATATGTGCTGCAGATAAACAATCCGTCTTTTTTCAGAACACGCCGGATCTCCCGGCATACCTGATCGATATCATCGCAGTAAAATAATACATGGTTTGCGAAAACCAGATCAAAAGAATGATCCTCGCAGGGAATATCAGCGCAGTCAATGGTCCGATAGGAAAAACGGGTATCGCCGGCACCGATAGTTCTTCGTACATCACGCAGCATACCTTCGGAGATATCCGACAGCAGGACTGATATATGCTCCGGCAGTTTATCCAGATTTTCTGTCCAGAGAGCTCCGTTCCCACAGCCAAGCTCCAGAATATGCATGTGCTGACTGATACCTGACTGTTGATAGATCCATGGAAACCAGCCCTGTTTATTGACAGAATATTTTTGATGCAGATTGATACGTGCCGTAATATTTGTAGAGTCCTGATATTGACGTTTCAGACTTGTCTCCATACCGGTCAGATGGATCAGCCGGAGCATCTGGCTCCAATCAGGTTCCTGATCCCGGGTGATGGCATCCGCAGTGTCGCGAATGGCGGTTTCTACCAGCTGCATCTGTTCGATACGGTCCTGGATCAGCTTGTGCTGCTGCTCCAGAGAATTTTTCATCATATGATAATCTGCAGTATCCACAGTAATTTCCCGGATATCATCCAAAGAAAAACCAAGAAACTTCAGTAGAAGAATCTGCTGCAGTCTGGCAAGATCGCGATCTGTATAAAAACGGGCACCATTTTCATTTACATAAGAAGGCTTCAGGATATTCTGCTTATCATAATATCGGATCGTACGCACGGATACTTCTGCCAGTTTGGCGAATTGTCCGGAGGAATAATATCCCTCTTTTTTCATAAGAAAACCCTCCTTTTGCAATGATTTATCCCTATTGTATCAGACGGGAAAAAAGAATACTATAAAAAAACGTGAAAAAAATTGAAAAAACTGTTGACAAATCCCGAATGAGATGATATCATGCTATATGTTCGCGGCACAAAAGTGAAGCGGATGATAAATGCGGAAGTGCTGGAATTGGCAGACAGGCTAGACTAAGGATCTAGTGTTGGCAACGACGTGAGGGTTCAAGTCCCTTCTTCCGCATTGCGGATGAGAGAAGTCTTAGAGATAAGGCTTCTTTTTTTGT